>NZ_JAKSYF010000004.1:0-771 GCF_022829745.1 Methylobacterium sp. E-016 | reverse complement strand
GCTCGCCGGTCTACAAGGGCAGCTTCACCGGGCTGTTCAAGCACGTCTTCGACCTGATTGATCCGGCGGCCCTGGCCAACAAGCCGGTCGCGATCGTCGCCACCGGCGGCGGCGCCCGCCACGCGCTCGTCGTCGAGCATTCGTTCCGGCCGCTGTTCGGGTTCTTCGGCGCCCTGCAGGTGCCGACCACCGTCTACGGCTCCGATCCGGACTTCACCGACGGCCTCCCGACGGATGCGGGCGTGCGCGAACGGATCGCCCAGGCCGGCGCCCAGCTCGCGGCCCTGGTGCGCGCCGGGATCGCGGCGGAATCGTCCGCCCCCGTGGCGCTCGCCGCCGCCCGCTGAGACCCGCGATGATCGACCGCCGCCGCCTCGTCGCCACGGCCCTCGCCGCGGCGCTGCCCCTGACCCGTCCGGCGGTGGCCGCCGAGCCGGGCGTGCTGCGCATCGGCTACCAGAAGAACGGCATCCTCGTGGTCGCCAAGCAGCAGGGCGTGATCGAGGAGCGCCTGGCCAAGCTCGGCCATAGCGTGCGCTGGATCGAGTTCTCCTTCGGGCCGCCGCTGCTCGAGGCCTTGTCCCTCGACGGCATCGATTTCGGCCAGACTGGCGACGCCCCGCCGATCTCCCATGGTCGCCTTGTCGGTCTCGATCTCGGCGAGCACGTCGCCGGACTTGATCGCGTCGCCCTCCTTCTTGAGCCACTTGGCGAGGTTGCCCTTCTCCATGGTCGGCGAGAGGGCGGGCATCAGGACGTTGACGGGCATGG
>NZ_JAKSYF010000001.1:0-1136 GCF_022829745.1 Methylobacterium sp. E-016 | reverse complement strand
CTAGTGGTTGAGCCCTGACGGTTGAGTCCGTGTGGGGTTTCGGTTTGCGCCCCATCCTGCGAGTCTGGCGGGATGCGCAGTGGCATCTCTTTCACGCTCTCCACCTCGGATCGCCTTCGGCTCGAAGCACTCGTCGCGGATCGAAACACGTCGCAGAAGCACGTCTGGCGCACCCGTATCGTACTGCTGAGCGCCGATGGGCTGGGGACGCATGCGATCATGCGTGAGGCGGGCGTGTCCAAGACGGTGGTCTGGCGCTGGCAGGACCGCTTCGCGCAGGAGGGCGCCGATGGGCTCCTTCGGGACAAAACGCGACCGGCGCGCATCCCGCCGCTGGGGCCGGAGGTGGCGGCGCGCGTGGTGGCTCTGACGCAAGGAGAACCACCCGGCGAGACCACGCATTGGACGGCCGCCGCCATGAGCAAGGCCGCGGCCATCAGTGTCTCGTCGGTGCAGCGGATCTGGTGGGGGCACGGCCTACAGCCGCATCGAGTCCGGCAGTTCAAGCTCTCCACCGACCCGGCCTTCGCCGCCAAACTGCGCGACGTCGTCGGGCTCTACGTCGACCCGCCGGCCCACGCCGTCGTGCTCTCGGTCGACGAGAAGAGCCAGATCCAGGCGCTCGCCCGCACGCAGGCCCCATTGCCGATGAAGCCGGGCCAGCCGACGACGCGCACCCACGATTACAAGCGCCGCGGCACGACGACCCTGTTTGCCGCCCTGGACGTGCTGGAGGGCAAGGTGATCGGCCGCTGCATGCAGCGCCACCGGCATCAGGAGTTCATCCGCTTCCTCAATGCGGTCGAGGCGGCGGTTCCGGTGGGCAAGATCGTCCACGCGATCCTGGACAACTATGCCGGCCACAAGCACCCGAAGGTCCGTGCCTGGCTCGACCGCCACCCGCGCTGGACCTTCCACTTCACCCCGACCTCAGCCTCGTGGCTCAATGCCGTCGAGGGCTTCTTTGCCAAGCTCGCAAAACGCCGGCTCCGACGCGGCGTGTTCGGATCGCTGATCGAGGTACAGGCCGCCATCAAACGCTTCATCGCCGAGAGCAACGGCAATCCGAAGCCGTTCGTCTGGACCGCCGACCCGGATCGCATCATCCAGGCCGCAAAGCGCGGGCACCAAGTGTT
>NZ_JAKSYF010000208.1:0-16110 GCF_022829745.1 Methylobacterium sp. E-016 | reverse complement strand
ACCGCGTTCGACCGCATTCGTCCTTGGGCTATCGGCCGCCCGCGCCTGTCACCTTCCCGGACCTGGCTTTCCGGCTACCCATGGCCGCTACCATGCAGTAGCCTCTCAATCGGCTCGGTCCAAAATACCGGTCAGGTCAGGAGGAGCGCACGCCAAGCGCCGAACTCGACATCCCACCACCGGCCGTCGCCCAGGTGGTAGACGATGCGACCATGCGGTCGTCCTCAGCCCTCGCAGGCGCCACCGGCACCGGATCACAGCCGACAATTCGTGCCAGTCGATCGGGTAGAAGTAGCGGTGCTCGGGACGGATCGGCACTCGCGGCTGTCCGGGTGGCTAGGCTCCAAGTTCAGGCATAGCGGTAAAAACCTGACGGATGGCAGTCCTTCAAAGGGTCCGAGATGGGTCGAGAGCAGGCTCATGGATGATGTCCGCTTCCATGGTTCACCGCCCCAAAGCGGACTGACGGCAATCCACCCCAAGCCGCCATTCGGCTACCGACCCAACCTTGCCATATCTACTGGTTGGCGAGGTGCTCGGAAGCGGACATACATTACGACCTGCCTTGGACGCAGCCTCCAAGCAGCGTCCTTTACAAGAGTCTCCATCCTTCATCTGTTACTGCGCCTTGGCCTCTGCCGCCGCGGCGTGGATGGTATCTGCGAGCGCACTGGGCGTCACGCCGACGCGTACCCCAGCGGAGGCGAGCAGGACGGACAGCGCGACCATGAGCGCACAGGACCCACGGGCGAGACGCCGCGGGGATGCGGTTGGGGCGGTGCTGGGGCGGATCTTCGCCGGGGGATGCATTGTGGCCTTCGACCTCGTGGGACCCCGTCGCGGGTTTCCCTCCCGATCGACACGTATGCGGTCGCCCCTCTGAAAGAGACGCGCGGCCGCTCCAGGCTGATCTGATACGTCGAGGTTTAGATCAAGGGCGCCCGACCTAACATTTTAAAGATGATCGCGCGACGTTCTCGATATTCCACATCCGGGACCGGAAAGGGAATGTTTCGGTGGCAGCCTCGGACCGGCACTGATGGACTCCCCTACCTACGGTTTCGGGACGCGCCGGACATGCGTCCGGCGTTCAGGCCAGGAGGTGATCGATCAGCCGTTCGAGCGCGACGACGGCAACCAAAAGCGTAGTGAGATACAATGGCATCCAGCTGCGGCGACCATGCGCTCCTGGATCGCCGTCGCGCAGGCTTTCGCGGTTGTCATAATCCATGAACATAAAGTGGGACCGGCTGGACACGGGCTTGGTCGGGGGATGATGGACGCAGAAATCCGGAGATGTCGCGAGCGGCCTCGCCGAGTTCCCGTTCCAGGTCGCAGCGCTGGATATCGATGAGGTCTGCCAGGATGTCATCGCCATCCGCGTCTATCGCAGCGATGAAACGAAAACCGGACTCGGCGTACTCAAAGTCGACCAGAACATCGCGCTGCGCAAAAGGATCCCGAGGATCGATGCAAGAATGCTTCGGCATTGTTCATCCTGATTTCATGCTCATGAAGGACTTCGCCATTCTGCAAAATCGGCAATGGAATGTGCTTTTGTTTTTCTGCGACTTTCCAGAACAAGCACCTGCCATCTCGCGCTTCATCCGGACAGGATGGCTGTCCGATCTCGGACGGATCTCGGCCCGATCATGCGGGGGCGCGACGGAGTCCCTCGCCGCATGAAGGCTTTTCCCGCCGCCCCCTAATCCTTCCGCCGGCCGGCACCGGCATGCCGCCGGATGCGGCCTTCGTGCTTCCGGCCGGCGCCATGCTGGGCCACCATTGGCTCGCGCAGCAGGTGATGCTGATCGGCGCGCAGCATCCGGGAGCCTTCAAGATCTCCTCCGAGCGAACGATGCCGTGACATCCTCGTCGTTGCTGCGGGCCGGATGCGCGGGGGTGAGCCGAATCAGTCGCTCACCCAAGACCTCTCCGCGACGGACCAATGCGCCGTTCGTCGCCCGGCAAGGAGAAGGCGATGGGTGCCGCAGCAACGCTTGATAGAATAAGCTCGCTGCGCAATTTTTAAGTTTTAGAGGATTGTTTTTTCGAGCGTATTTGACTTAGACGCGTCGTATTTTCGCGTCTATCCAAGGATGACGACCGGACCTCGAACGTGGGCTCGGCACAGGAACTCTTAGTGATCCGCGTGAACAAACCATCCCGTGACGGGAGCGCCGAGGACGTTCGGCTTCCAAGGCAGGAGCGCCTGCCGTGAAGACCCGCCTGTTCGCAAACGTCGCGGCGCTCGCCGCCATCGCCATCGCGGCCGTCCTACTCCTTGCTCACAACGAGGCGGGCGGCAGCGCCCAGGCGACGCTACTCAACGTCTCCTATGATCCGACGCGAGAACTCTATGCCGCAATTAATCCCGGCTTCGTCGCCGCCTATGCGAAGGAGACCGGGCGCACGGTCGGCGTGACGCAATCGCATGGCGGCTCATCGCGGCAGGCCCGCTCGGTCATCGCGGGCGAGCAACCCGCCGACGTGGTGACCCTCGGGCTACCCTCCGACATCGACGGCTTGGTCAAGCGCGGGCTCGTGGCGGCCGACTGGGCTAGCCGGCTTCCGAACCGGGCCGTCCCCTACACCTCGACCATCGTCTTCGTTGTACGGGCGGGCAATCCGAAGGACCTCCACGACTGGCCAGATCTCGTGCGGGAGGGCGTCGAGGTGGTGACGCCCGACCCGAAGAGCTCTGGCAACGGCAAGCTCAGCGCGCTCGCGGCCTGGGGCTCCGTCGTCACCCGCGGAGGCGACGAGACCGCCGCCCGCACCTATCTCGGCGCGCTCTTCGCCCATGCCACGGGCTTCAATGCCGGCGCACGGGGAGCGGCCGACACCTTCGCGGTCGAGCGCGTCGGCGATGCCCACCTGACCTGGGAGAACGAGGCCCTGCGCGAGGTCGCGGCCTCGAACGGCACCCTGCAGACCGTCTACCCGCCGGTGAGCATCCTGGCCGAACCATCGGTCGCGCTCGTCGACGCCAACGTGGCGAAGGACGGCAAGCGCGACGCGGCCGAGGCCTACCTGCGCTACCTGTTCGGCGACGCCGCGCAGGAGACCATCGCGAGCCTCGGCTATCGCCCGTCGAAGCCGGAGGTCTTCGCCCGCCACGCCGACCGCCTGCCGAAGATCGCGTTGTTTCCCGTTACCGCGATCGCCAGGGACTGGGCGGACGCACAAGGCCGGTTCTTCGCCGAGAACGGCATCATCGACACCGTCTACCGGCCGCAATCGCAATGACTAGTTCCGCTCGACCCTACCCGGCATCCCCCGTGCTACGTCTCACCGCCTGGCGCTCGGCCCTGCATTACGATGCGGCGACCGGACGGCGCGACGTGCTCGCTGGGCTCACCGTCGCGGCAATCTCCCTGCCGCAGGGCATGGCCTATGCGCTGCTCGCCGGCGTCGATCCGCGCTATGGGCTCTATTCCGCGATCGTCGTGACGCTGATCGCCTCGATTCTCGGTTCGTCCTCGCACCTGATCAACGGCCCGACGAGCGCGATCTCGCTGCTGGTCTTCAGCGCGCTCAGCCATTTCGACCCGGACGCGCGCGCCCAGGCCGCCGAGGCGATGTTCCTGCTCGGCGTGATGGTCGGGGCGATCCAGATCCTGATCGCCGTGTTCCGGCTCGGCGACCTCACCCGCTACATCTCGGAATCGGTGATCCTCGGCTTCATGGCGGGCGCCGCGGCGCTCCTCGCCATCAGCCAGATCGGCAACGCACTCGGCCTGCGCAGCCGCGGCCACGGCGACCAGAACGTGCTGGTGCGGCTCTGGCTCACGCTCACCGAGGGCGGCCCCGTCAGCGGGAAGGCCCTGACGTTGAGTCTCGGCGCGGTGACCCTCGCGACCCTGCTGCGGGCGGTGGTGCGGCGCTATCGCCTGCCGCAGCTCGACATGCTCGTGACCTTGATCGTCGTCGCCGGTTTCGCGTGGTTCACCGGGTGGTCGGTGGCCGGCGCCGACGGCCAGACGGCGGTGGGCGTAGCGGGCGTGGTGCCGGCGAGCCTGCCGAGCTTCCATATCGCCGACATCCGCCTGTCCTGGGTATCGGATCTCGGCAGCTCAGCGCTGGCCATCGCCTTCATGGGTCTGCTCGAAGCGCTCGCCATCGCCAAATCGATCGCACACAAGACCCGCCAGCCCCTCGACTACAACCGGCAATGCCTTGCCGAAGGCGCCGCGAACCTCGCGGGCGGGTTCTTTCAGTGCCTGCCGGGCTCCGGCTCGCTCTCGCGCTCGGCGATCAATTTCCAAGCCGGCGCGGTCACCCGGTTTTCGGGCGTGGTGGTGGCGCTCGCCGTTGCAGCCGCGCTGCTGGCGCTCGCCTCGCTGACGCAGTTCATCCCGAAGGCAGCGCTCGCGGGCCTGCTCTTCGTCACAGCAGCTCGGCTCATCGACGTGACGCGGCTGCGCTATACCATTCGCGCCTCCGGGTTCGATGCTGGCCTCGTCATCGTCACCGCGCTCTCCGCTCTGGTCATCGGCGTCGAGTTCTCGATCCTGATCGGCGTCACGCTCTCGATCCTGCTGTTCGTGCCGCGCGCGGCGAAGCTCAAGGTCTCGGAACTCGTGGTAACGCCGGAGGGCGTGGTCCGCGAGCGCGTCAAGGATGATCCGCCCTCGCCGAGCCTGATCCTGATCGACCTTCAGGGTGAGCTGTTCTTCGGCGCTGCGCCGGATCTGGAGCGGGCGCTCGGCGATGCGCTGCAGCGCGCCCGGTTCCAGGGCATTGGCCAGATCGTGGTGCGCCTGAAGCGGGTGCGCCACCCGGACGTGGTCTGCCTGGAGGTGGTGGAGCAGTTCCTGCGCGACGCCGAGACGCTGGGCGTCACCGTGCGCCTCGCCGGCGCGCAGCCCGATTTCCTGGCAGCGATCGCGCGCCTCCATTTCGCGGAATGGTATCCGGTCGAACGCATCTTCCCGGAGGAGGACGACCGAGACTCGGCGACCCTGAAGGCCGTGCGGCAGACCTACGCCACGCTGGCGACGGACCGGAGCACAGATGCCCATCCTCGAACGGCCGACCTATATTACCTCGTTTGACGAACCCGACAGTTCTTGTGAGCTTGATCCATGAATCTGCTTCGCGCGGCCCTCGTTTTCGCTATTTGCGTGGCCCTGCCGCTGGATGCGGTGGCTGCGGATCGTCTCACGGACGAATGCGCATCGGGGGATCCGGCACCGTTGCTGCGGCAGGGCTGCGCTGTCCTCGACGGCTTCCTCGCGACCTTCAACGCGCGGGATGCCGACGCATGGGCGGCGACGCTGAACTTCCCGCACGTGCGCCTGGCCGCCGACACGGTGCAGGTCTGGGACACGCCGTCCGACTACGCCCGCTCGAACGATGTCCGGGACCTCGCCAAGGGTGGATGGGCATACACGCGCTGGGATTGGCGCCAACTCGTCCAGTCCTCGGACGACAAGCTCCACTTCCTCGTGCGGTTCACCCGCTACCGCCGGGACGACAAGCCGATCGGCTCCTACGAATCCCTCTACATCCTGACACGGAAGGACGGGCACTGGGGCGTCCAGGCGCGATCGAGCTACGCCGGCATCGTCAGAAAGGGCTCGGCTTACTGACGGCCCGAGCTTCCCAGCAGCAGAACGAGGATTGTCCCCCACTAGCTGACCCGTCGCTTCCTGCTCGCCGGATCCCTCGGGCTCCTCGCGACCGCTCCCGCCCGAGCGGCGGCGCTCTTGAAGGTCATCGCCTTGTCGGTGACGCATGCCGAGATCCTGGACTTCGTCCAGAGTAAGCTCGCCCCCGATCTCGCCCTCCGGTTGATCAAGATCAGCAGCGACATCCGCCCGAACCGGCTTATCCTCAACGACGGTGCCGACGCCAACTTCTTCCAGCACGTGCGCTACCTGCGCGCAGAGGAGAAGGAACTCGGGGTGCGGCCGTGCATGTGGAGCCGCTCGGGATCTACTCGCTGCGCTTCCGCACGCACGCCGACGTGCCGGCAGGCTCCTCCGTCGCGCTTTCGAACAACGGCGCGAACTCCAGCCGCGGTTTAAGGCTGCTGCAGGACCAAGGCCTCATCCGCTTGAGGTCCAGCGGCGACGGCACCTTCGCCACGGTGAACGACATCGCCGACAACCCGAAGCGCCTCAAGTTCGTCGAGGTCGCGCCGCCGCAGCTTCCGCGGACCCTAGACGACGTCGCGCTTTCGGTGATCAACGGCAACTATGCCTTGAAGGCCGGACTGACGCCGGCCAAGGACGCCCTCGGCCTGGTGCGGGCGGAGGGCAACCCCTAAGCCAACGTGCTGGTAACAACGCTGGCCCTCGAACACGACTTGCGCATCGAGCGTGTTTCGACGCTGCTGCGATCGGGGGAGGTTGCCGCCTTCATCCGTGAGCGCTACCGCGGCTCGGTGATCCCCGTGACGCGCACGTGAGATACCTCAGCGACGCGGCTCGTATCACTGGGCCGGCGGCTGCCAGATGCCGAGGGCCGAGGCGTCCACGGCGCGAAGCAGCAGGCTTTCGCCTCGGAAAGCGTCGGCAATGGTCTGCTGCTCGCGCAAGCCTGCCCGCGTGACGGCCTCGACCCGGTAGCTGCGGCGAGCGTTGGCGCGCACGATCACGTCCGCCTCGATCTTCCAGAGCGGCGACAGGCGGGCGGCCGCCGCCTCCGGCTCGGCCTTCACCCAGGCCCCGGTCTCGCTGAGCTTGGCGAAGAGGACGGCGAGCACGTCGGCGTGCTTGGCCACGTAATCGTCTGAGGCGAGGTAGTAGCGCTTGTAGAGGGACAGGCCGGTGCCGTCGCGCAGAACGCGGGCGCCCGATTGCTGACCTGCCGCGGAGAGGAAGGGGTCCCACGCGACCCAGGCATCGACGCCGCCGCTCACGAGAGCCGCCCGGCCGTCGGCCGGCGTGAGGTAGGCGGGGGTGATGGCCTTGAAGGACAGGCCTGCCTCCGTCAGCGCCGCCAGCAGCAGGTAGTGGCTCCCCGCCCCCTTGGTGACCGCGACCTTGCGGCCCTTGAGGTCGGCCACCGACTTGAGGGTCGAATCGGCCGGCACCAGGATCGCCTGGGCTTCCGGCGACGGGGCCTCCTGGGCGATATAGATGATCTTGGCGCCCGCCGCCTGGGCGAAGATCGGAACCGTGTCGGCAACGTCCGCCGACACGTCGATCTGCCCGGCATTCAATGCCTCCATGATCGGCAGGCCGCTGGTGAACTCGTGCCAAGACACGCTGACGCCGAGGGGCTTCAACGCGGTTTCTAAGCCCGAATCCTGGCGCAGCAGCGCGATCAGAGTCGACGAGCGCTGGTAGCCGATGCGCAGGCTCCCGGTATCCGCTGCGCCGGCCGTGAGCACGCTGTCGAGGGAGAACAAGAATAAGGTGGCGGCGAAGACTGCCTGGATGGAGCGATGCATGCGAAGGGGTGCCTTGGAGGGATGGGTAGAGGATAGAGCGAACGCCGATCCGCGCCCGAAGCGGTGACGGGCCGGATGCTCAGCGTATGGGGGCCGGCAGGTCGGGCCGGGGATCCGTGGTGAACCCGTCCCGGTTCGGCATGACGACGCGGGCAAGCGAGTCGGCATCGAGGCCGGCCTGCTCGGGCAGGATGCCGTTGCGGTGCAGTAGGTAGGCGCTCACTGCATAGACCTCGTCCGGTGTTAGGGATTGCGGCGCGTCGAAGGGCATCGCGCGGCGGACGTAGTCGAACAGGGTCGTGGCGTAGGGCCAGTAGCTGCCGATCGTGCGGAGAGGTTTCGCCGTCGCCAGCGTGCCACGGCCGCCGACGAGCGCGTCAGCGGCGGCTCCTTCCCCCTGCGCCCCGTGACATCCGGCGCAGCGCGCAGCGAAGACGGCGGCGCCCTCGCGCACCGTGCCGCGACCGGGCGGCAGGCCCCGACCATCGGCGCGGACATCGATGTCCCAAGCGGCGATGGCGGACGGCGTTGCGGGCCGCCCAACGCCGAGGCGCGTGAGCGGATCAGCGGCTCCGGGGCCGACCAGCGTCAGAATGGCGGAGATCGCCAGAACGCTACGCAGCATGGCTGATGGCTCCACCGGCGGCCACCTGCCAGCCGAACACCGCGTTGTTGTGATACGTGGACTGGGTTCCGCGGATCGTGACGAGCGCGTCGCGCGTCGGCTGGACGTAGCCTGTCTCGTCGGTTGCTCGGCTGAGAAGCTGGGCCGGGCCGCCTTCCCAGGTCCAGGGCATCCGGAACCGCGTCAGGCAGCGCGGCAGCACCGGCCCGTCCAGGGTCGCGGCACGCCATTGTTTGCCGCCATCGGTGGAGACCTCGACGCCCCGCACCTTGCCGTGCCCGGTCCATGCGAGCCCGCGGATCTCGTGAAATCCCGGCTCACGGAGTTGTTCGCCTCCCGAGGGCGTGGTGATCACCGATTTGGCC
Source organism: Methylobacterium sp. E-016 (assembly GCF_022829745.1). NCBI lineage: Bacteria > Pseudomonadati > Pseudomonadota > Alphaproteobacteria > Hyphomicrobiales > Methylobacteriaceae > Methylobacterium > Methylobacterium sp. E-016. The sequence continues at coordinate 7,718 of NZ_JAKSYF010000208.1, read as the reverse complement.
TCCATCATGAAGGTGAATTGTCGCGCCGTGCCGTCGGGCATCAGGTCGGTGTATTTCGAGGTCTCCTCGCGGGTCTGGAACGGCTTGTCGCCGACCTTGAGGCGGCGCAGCCACTTGATGCTGAGATTGCCTTCCAGTCCCGGCAGGAAAAGGCGCAGCGGGTAGCCCTGCTCGGGGCGAAGGCGCTCTCCGTTCTGGGCGTAGGCCAGGATCGCGCCGTCGAGCGCCACGTTCAGTGGAACGCTTCGGCTCATCGCGCAGGCGTCCGCCCCCTCCGCGAGGATCCAGGCGGCGCCCGGCTTCACGCCGACCTCGGCCAGGACCGTTGCGAGTTCGACGCCGGTCCATTCGGCGCAGGAAAGCAGGCCATGGCTGTCCTGCACCGTCCAGCCGGGCTTGGCCCCGAGCCAGGGCGTGTTGCCCGAGCACTCGAGGAAGTGCAGGCGCGACACGGCAGGAAAGCGCAGCAGGTCGTCCATCGTCAGGATCAGAGGACGCTCGACGAGGCCGTGGATGACGAGCCGGTGTCGGTCCGGGTCGATCGCCGGCACGCCGGCATGATGGCGCTCGTAGTGCAGGCCGTTCGGGGTGATGATGCCGTGGAGGTGGCCCAGCGGCGTACCGGTCGAGGCTGCACCGGGAAAAGGCGGCGGCGTCCGGGAACGGCGCCCCAGGGTCTCGAAAGGCGACGGGCGGCCGTAGGCCGGCGACGCAGCGGGTGCGCCTTGCTCGCGGCTCCAGGGCGGGACCTCCAGGGTCTCGGGCTCGGCGGCGTGCGCGACGCCACCCACGCGGGCGCCGATCGCGGCGCTGCCGGCGAGCCGCAGGAACCTGCGGCGGTCTGCGCGGGCCAGTTGGGTGTCGGTTGGTTCAGGCGGCATGACCCAGGATCTCCAGAACCTCTCGGCGGCGGCGGACGAGATCGGGGTCGTCGCGATGGCGCGGATAGGGTGCGTCGTTGACGATCTCGGCCCGGATCCGGGCCGGGCGGTCGCTCAGCACGATGACGCGGGTGGCGAGAACCAGCGCCTCCTCAACATCGTGCGTGACGAGTAGAGCGGTGAACCCCTTCTCGTGCCAGAGGCGGACCAGCTCGCCCTGCATCGCGAGCCGGGTTAGTGCGTCGAGCTTGCCCAGCGGCTCGTCGAGCAGCAGCAGGCGCGGCTCGTTGACCATCGCACGGGCCAGCGCGGTGCGCTGGGCCATGCCGCCGGAGAGCTGGTGCGGATAGGCGTCGGCGAATTTAGTTAGCCCGACGAGGCGGAGCGCGTCGTCGATCCGCGCCTCCTGCGCCTTGCGCAGGCCCCGCGCCTCAAGCCCGAGGGCGACGTTCCCTCGCACGGTCCGCCAGGGATAGAGCGTCGGGTCCTGGAACACGAGGAGACGGCTCGGATCGGGCCCCCGGATCGGGACGCCGTCGACCAGCAGGGCGCCGGAACCCTGCGGCTCCAACCCGGCCACAAGGCGCAGCAATGTGGACTTGCCACAGCCGGAGGGGCCGAGCAGGGCGACGAACTCGCCGGGCACCAGGTCGAGGTCGACGTGGTCGAGGACAGGGAGTGCGGTCCCGCGAATGTCGAAGGCGTGGGAGACGTCCGCCACCGATAGGCGGGCGCCCGTCGTCGCGACCGACTCCGGCATCCTGGGCCGCGTGAGGACGGCTACCATTGAACGAGGCCCTTCTGCCACGCGAGCAGGCGGTCGCGCAGCCGGAACAGAACGGTGATCAGCCCCGAGCACATCAGCGCCATGACGATGAGCGCCGCGTACATATTGGCGTAGGCGGCCCAGCCCTGCGCCCATTGGAGGTACCAGCCGAGGCCGGACTTCACGCCCAGCATCTCGGCCACTACTAGAACAGCGAACGACCCGCCGAGGCCCATGAACAGGCCGACGAAAACGTGCGGGAGGGCCGCCGGGATCGCGACCTTGCGGATGAGGAAGGCCTGCGAGGCCCCGAGCGTGCGGGCGACGTCGTAATAGGCCTTGTCGGTGCCCGCGACCCCGGACCACGTCAGCACCGTGACCGGAAAGCCGGTGGCGAGCGCCACGAGGAAGGTGCTGGCTGACCATGACGAGGGGAACACGAAGAAGGCGATCGGCAGCCACGCGGTGGCGGGCAGCGGCCCGACGAAGCGCAGCACGGGATGGGCCCAGTAGCCGATCGCCTGCGACCAGCCGATGGCGATGCCGAGGACGAACCCAACGCCCGCGCCGATGGCGTAGCCTCCGGCGAGCAGCAGCAGCGAGTTCAGGGTGCTGCCGCCGAGCTTGGGCCAATCCTCGAAGAACACCTCCACGATCGCCTGGGGCGGCGGGAAGAACGGCATCGGCAGGAACGAGAACTTGGCCGTCACCAGCTCCCAGGCGAGGAGACCGAGGCCGATCACAGCGAGCCACGGCCCCCAATGGGAGAGGCGACCGCCGAAGCGCCCGAGCGACGCCGAAAGCGGGAGTGCGACGGCGAGCAGCGCCCCGATCACCGCAGCGCCTGTGGCGAAGTCCGCCGTGTAGGGAAACTCGCCGTCCTCGGGGAGGCGCAGCGTCACCGCTGCCAGCGCCACCCAAATGACGCCGACGAGCAGGCCGCCCCACCGGATCCGGGAATGCCATCGCGCCGCCCCATCTGTTCGGGACCGCGCGGAATCGTTCGGGAGGGTACCTACGATGCTGCCGGACATGGGCGCCTCAGCTCAGGACGTCGGCGAAGACACGCTCGGCGAACTTCGCCGTGTCGGTGGTCCGGCGCAGCACGTTCACCCGTTTCAGTTCGTCGCCGTAGAGGGCGATCTCCTGCTTCAGGTCGGCGCCGACGGGACGGTGCTGATGGGTCTGGCTCCGCAGCATGGCGGCGAGATCCTCCACCGAGCCCTTGCCGCCGTAATTGGCGAAGATCGCCGCCGCATCCGCCGGATCGGTCTGGACGCAGTGCCCGCCCTCCAGCACGGCGCGGGTCAGGGCGCCGGCGACCGCCCGGTCGTTGCGAACGAGCGAGCCGCGCACCGCCACGACGCAGCAGGAGCGCGTCGCGTAGATCCCGGTGAGGTTGGTCGCGACCTCCGTGAGGCGGGGGTCCTTGAGCCAGATCCAGGTCCGCGGGTCGGCGTCGGCGAGCGCCTGAACCTCGCCTTTCTCCACCGCGAGGTTGAGGAGATCGGCCGGGTATTGGCGCCACTCGACCTCGCGCTCGGGATCGATGCCAGCATCCGCGAGCAGCAGGCCGAAGAAGTTCTTGGCCGGACTCGCGTGATCGCTGATCGCGATGGTCTTACCCTTGAGCGAGGCGATGTCGGTGATCCCCGCCGATTTCGCCCCGAGCAGCCGCAGGCAGCCGCCGTGCAGCCCGGCGGTGATCTTCACGTCGAAGCCCTGCTCCAGGGGCTTCAGCCAGCGCAGGGCCATGCCGATGCCGGCATCGGCCTTGCCCGTGGCGATCGCTTCCAGAAGTGCCTCGGTGGAACCGCCGAAATTCACGAACTCCACGTCGAGCCCGTGCTGGGCGAAGATCCCACGCTCCTTGGCCACCGGAGCAGCGGCCGTGCAGATCGCGGTGGCGTTCCAGGCGAGCTTGATCGGCCGCAATGGGCCTGTGGCCGCCTCGGCCGCGGCCGGCGCGCAGAGCGGTCCGGGATCGAACGGCGTGCCGGGCCCAGGCCCCCAGGCGCGGCCGGTGGTAGCCGCGAAGCCGAAGGGCAGCGCTGCCGCGACGCTCATCCCGGCCCGGAGGAGTCGGCGCCGCGACAGGGCATCGCGGGCGGAGGGGTGGGGCTTGGTCTTGGACATAGTGGTCTCCTCGGGCCGAACCGGCCCGCGTCGGCGGATTTCAGTAGCGGGGCGATCAGGCGGTGATGCGCGCGATCCGGCCGCGGATGGCCTGCGGACCGCGCAGCAGATTGAGGATCGGACAGGCCCGATCGACGCGATCGTGCAGCGCCGCGATCTCGGCCTCGCTCGCGGGCGAGGCGACGCGGATGGTGTAGGCCAGATCCTGGGGATGGACCGGCACGTCCGCGTAGCCGGCCTCGCCGGCCCGCGGATCGAAGGTCGCCGTGACCTCGACCGAGAGGCTATCGAGCGGCACGCCGTGCGCCGCCGCCTGGATCAGGAACGAGTGCGCGAGGCAGGAGCCGAGCACGCCGAGCTGCAACTCGGGCGAGCCCGGCCCGAGGTCGTAGCCGGCGAAATCCGGCAGGCTGTCGCTGATCACCGCGTGCTCGCGGATGCGGATGCGCCGAACGCCGCTGCGCCCCTCGATGCGGGCTTCGGCCCTCAGCGCCACCGGACCGACCGCGCCGCGCTCGATGCGCGCCCGGCGGTCGTCGAGGGCCGTGCGCTTCTGCGCGAGATACGGGTTGAGATCAGTCATGAGGAGATGCCAAGCAGACGAGGGCACAGTCGCGTGGCGATGCGCGAATGCTTTATGAAGCCATCTCCGATCGTATGTTGAATGCGGCACAGCATTCAACAGAATGGTATTTTGAATTCACGGGCTTTCGCACGACGATCGTCCTGTCCCGGTGCGGCGAAGGAGAAGCTCGGGATCGTCAAACGAGGGTGTCGTGCCTCGACCGTTCCCCGCCAGCGAGACGGCGACGGCGTGATTCGTTCGAACGCCATTCCCAAGTCGACGCAGGTTTCGACGCGCCTCACGATGCCCGATCGACCGCCCGCCTCCTCGGACAGCAATGGCGGAACACGGCGTTGAGAGGTTGAAAGAAAGAAGAATCCTCCAATCGCGGCATCGAATGGGAGATCGTCTTTCTTGGGCGGTTCCCGGATTAAGAATCTCATTTCGTTGACTTCAAGGTGCCCCGGCAGGACTTTCCACCGATCTTGCCGGCCCCGTCGCACAGGTCGGAGCGCGCGCCTTTGCCCGGATTGCTTGGCCCGATGAATGCCCCCGTCACTTCGACCGAAAGCGTTTCGGCGCTCGCGAGAGCCTTCGCGACACGAGCGGCCGGGCATGATCGTGCCGGCAGCTTCGCCCACGAGAACATCGCGGCCCTTCGAGAGGCCGGCCTTCTCGGGCTAGTCGTGCCGCACCGGCTCGGAGGCGGCGGCGGCGGCCTCGTGCGTGCGGCCGAAGTCGTCCGCACCGTCGCCGAGGGCGATCCGGCCACCGCGCTGGTGCTCGCCATGCAGTTCCTGCAACACGGGCTGATCCACACTCACGCGGCTTGGCCGCGCGACGTCGCCGATGCCGTCGGTCGCGCCGCGGTCGCGCGCGGCGAGCTTATCAATGCGCTGCGGGTCGAGCCGGAGCTCGGCACGCCGGCACGCGGCGGCATGCCGGAAACGGTAGCACGGCGCTCGGAGGCCGGCTGGCGGATCACCGGGCGGAAGATCTACGCCACCGGCTCCCCGGGCCTGACCTACGGGCTGGTCTTCGTCCGCACCGACGAGGCCGAGCCGCGGGTCGGCAACGTCCTCGTGCCGCTGGCATCTCCCGGCGTGCGGATCGTAGAGGCCTGGGACCATCTCGGCCTGCGGGCGAGCGGCAGCCACGATGTCGTGCTGGACGACGTCGCCGTCCCGGCCGACCACGCGGTCGACCTGCGCGCCCCCGAGGGTTGGCGCAAGCCCGATCCGCTGCAGCAGGCCTGGAGTTGCACGCTCCTGGCCGCGCTCTACGACGGCGTCGCACGAGCAGCGCAGGGGTGGTTCGTCCGCTTCGCCGCCGAGCGCACACCTGGAAGCCTGGGGGCGCCGTTGGCCACGCTGCCGCGCTTCCACGAGGCCGTGGGCGAAAACGAACGTCTGCTCGCAGTGAACGCCCGGCTGATCGCCGGCCTCGCGGCGGAGGTCGATGCCGGGCGCCTGCCGACGGCGCGGGATGCGGGCTTCCTCAAGGTCACCGTCACCGAGAACGCCATCGCCCTCGTGCAGCGCGCGGTCGAGTTGTCCGGCAATCCGGGGCTATCGCGCGGCAATCCCCTGGAGCGCCACCTGCGCGACGTGCTGTGCGCGCGCATCCACTGGCCGCAGGGCGACGCGGTGCGCGCGGCCGCGGGCCGCGCCGCCCTGGGCGTCTGACGCTTCGCGAGATTAGGAGAATCCCATGAGTCACCTTCCGCCCGATGCCGTCGAGTTCATCGGCTTCGCCGCCCCCCGGCTAACCTCCCAGATCCACCCGGCGGAGGGTCCGGCGATCGACCGGGACTACCTCGACCGCCTCGCTCAAGCGCACGAGGCCGGCGGCTTCGACCGCATCCTCGTCGCCGTCCACTCGACGGCGCCGGACGCCCTGCTGATCGCGTCCCGGATCGCGGCGGTGAAACGGGCGATCTGAGCGTGCCGTTCGAGGACCAGCGCATAAGCCTGGGTTCCGTACTGGAGGCACGTTCCGCACTGCCCCAGGCCCCGTTGAGGGCGACGAGCCGTTCGTCGACCATCGACGGGGTCTGGCAGGAGCTCCGCGCCGAGGCAGAGGCGGCGCTGATCGAGGAGCCGCTCTATGCCGGGATCATCCAGGCGACGGTGCTCGACCAGCGCAGCATCGCGCAGGCCTTCGCCTACCGGCTCGCGCACCGTCTCGGCGACGGCGACCTGTCGCGGCTGGCCATGCGTGACCTCTGTCTCTCGGCCTTCGAGGCCGACCCACATGCCAGCGCCCACGCGGTGCGCGACCTCGTCGCCATCCGCGAGCGCGACCCGACCTGCCGGCGCTATCTCGACCCGTTCCTGTTCTACAAGGGGTTGGCGGCGCTCGAAGGCTACCGCGTGGCGCACTGGCTCTGGCACCAGGGTCGGGCGACGCTCGCGTTGCACGTCCAGAGCCGCATCTCCGAGATCTTCGGGGCCGACATCCATCCGGCCGCGCAGATCGGCTCGGGCGTGTTCATCGATCACGCCACCGGCGTCGTCGTCGGCGAGACTACGGTGATCGCCGACGACGTCTCGATCCTGCAATCCGTGACGCTCGGCGGCAACGGCAAGGAAAGCGGCGACCGCCATCCCAAGATCGAGCGCGGCGTGCTGCTCAGCGTCGGCGCCAAGGTGCTCGGCAACATCCGCGTCGGCGAGGGAGCCAAGGTGGCCGCCGCGGCGGTCGTGCTGCACGACGTGCCGGCCCACACCACGGTCGCCGGGGTGCCGGCGCGCGTGGTGTCGAAGCTGCCGCGCAGCGAAGAGCCGGCCCAGAGCATGGACCAATTCTTCGGGGACGGGATCTGACACGGGCCGATTCGAAGGCGGCCGGCCCCCGGCCACCACCGGAGGGTCCGGCCGCCGCGCCGTCTGTCTCGCCTTGGCGATGAGCGCGGTCGCGCGTGCAGCACGAGGGTCGGACCGGTCTAGCAGACGGTGAGATGAGTTTTGCCCCTCGTCGCGCCGGACGAGGCTTTTGTAGAAGAAAATTATACGAAAATACGAATACCTAGCAATTTAATTCGTCGTACGGCCGCATCATGGTCTGTCTTTCTGCAAGGCGTCGTAAATTCAGAAAATCCTTCCATTGACCTCGTATCGCGGCCGAGGCTAGACCACGAACGTTCCAAGACGCGACGCAGGTCGTCGCGGGTGGAAATCAAGCATTCGATGCTTCACCCGAACGCGTCGTCCCTGCATGCGGGATGGCCGCGGCCGATACATCATGCCGGCACAGCAACGTGCCCGGGCTCGAACGACAATCAAGCGGGGACGACGAACGATGAGCGGACAAGGGCAGAGCGTGGGCGCATCGGCAGCACGCAATCTATCGACCGCGACCGTCACGTCGG
>NZ_JAKSYF010000207.1:0-3103 GCF_022829745.1 Methylobacterium sp. E-016 | reverse complement strand
GGAACAACGGTCGATCCAATGTAAGTGGGGCGCTGATGTTCAATGCGGGCGCGTTCGCCCAGGTGCTGGAAGGGCCGCGCCGGCAGGTCGAGGAGACGTTCGAGCGGATCCAGTGCGACGATCGGCACGGCGACGTGACGGTCCTCCAATGCGGGCCGACGGAGAAGCGCAGCTTCGCGAACTGGTCGATGGCCTTCGTTGGACAGTCCGCCGGGGGACAGGCGCAGTTCAGCCGTCTGGCGGCGGAGAGTGGCTTCGACCTCTCGCGCCTGGACGGCGACGCCGTGTTCGCGATGCTGCACGGGCTCGTGCTGGAGGAGGAACGAGTGCCGGCCCCTGTGGCGAATGCTTCGCCGGCCGAGGTACACTCCGCAATGGGCCTCGACGTCGAGCAGCTGCGAACGGAGATCGCGCAGCTTCGGCGAGAGGATGCGGCCCCCCGAATCCCGCCGGCGCCCGACGCGGTCCTGGCCGGCCCGATCGCGTTCGTCGGTCCGCGCGCCCGCCCGCGGGGCGAGGCGACGGGCTCGGCTGGTAGTGCAGCGGACGCCGCCTTGTCCGTGCTCAAAACCGCCCTGGCGAGCGAGCGGCAACGGACGAGCGAGCTCCGGACGGAGATCGACGCGCTTCAGGTCGCGCTGGTCTTGCACCAGGACCAGATGGAGGCCCTGCAGACGGAACGGGACCGCTGGGCCGAGCGCGCACGCCTTCTTGCCGCGGCGATGGTCCAGGAGGCGGGCGACATCCATGAATCCTCTCATCCCTCAGGCCATTCTGGCGCACGGTCCGCTTAACCAGTTCACCCAGGGACTTCTGCAGCCATCCTCGTCGCTTGATTTTGTTCAGCTGTATCCAGTCGGCAAACGCGACCGCGATGTTCGATGAGTGGGCTGAGTACCCTGCTTGGTAAGTGGTGATCGACGCAGGCAACGCCTTCTTCGGCCGCGGCAGCGTCGTGCCGGCGCGTGCCGGTATTGTCGACAAGCGGACGTGAAGCACGAAGTTCGAGATGCAGACGTCGCGCTACACGACGCAGGTCGGCGAGCTGCCGATCGCGGTGGTGGGCTGATAGAGTGCTTGTGCGATCACCGGGGGCGACGGCTCGTCGTGGAGTGTACGCCGTGCAAACGGCGCGGCACCTACGACTAGGCTCGCCTCCGACAGCGGGTCGGCAAGCATGCCAATCTTATGACGTGTATCTCCGCCTAACCCAGACGTGCGATCACCAACAGGTGGTCAGCACCCGGCAGCCGAATCAGTATGGTCGGGCGTGTCGCGCCATGATCGGAGTCGAGGGAGGCGACGGGCGCGCGGGCTTGCCGTCCCGGACCTGAACGACGCCCTATGCCGAGGTGGGCAACCTCGATCTTTTCTCAACCGACAGCCATAACGTCGTTCTCGACGGCGTCATCGTCGGGTTTCCGACGCTAGATGCGGCGACGGGGTGACTTGGCGGTGCACCGATCCCAAGTGCGTTCGAGGACGCTTAGACCCGATTAACGCGCTGGCCTAGCAGCAGCGCAAGGGCGACGCGACCAAGAACGATGGCTTTTGCGACCTTGGCAACGCGCCTACGCAGCCGGAGGCGGCGACTTGATATAGAACCACTACCGCTCAAACAGCTGTTAAATCGAGGGAAGTTCCTATGGATCCGATAGAGGTGCTTACCGACGCACGTTCGAGAGAAGTGCCTTGGCCTCTCATCGTGCAAGCTCTTCGCGATCTCATGACACCAGGCAGCGTCGACGACCAAGGCAGGCCCTGGGTCGAAGTTGCTGCACATCTAACCGGCTATACAACTAGCCAGCTTTGGATCGGCATCAGAACATACGCATTCATACAAAAATTTATTAGTTCGCATGAGTTGCCAGCCCATGCACTTGAATGGCCCATGTCAAATCTTGAAGTAGTTACCCGCATTGCGAAAGCAAATGAAGGTCAGGCTAAGAAAATAGTTCGTAGCACAGATCAGCTTACATTGCGCAATTTGCGTAACATCTATGACCAAACTAAAAAGGACCCTACAAGCAAGATTTCTGCAATGAGTGCAGGCCTGCAATCGTCCAAGTCGTTTACAGATAAGCTGTTCAAAAACCTGTCAAATAAAGACGCTCTCCAACAGATCCTGGGTTTGCCACAAGGTTCGTCAGTTGGACGACTTAAGATATGGCCTGGTCGATATCCTTACTGTCACCCAAATTTTTACGTCGATTTCATGAGCGATGGCAAACTTTGTCTTGCTGCGTTCGAGGGTTTGAGATTTTTTGGTGATGTCAATTCACAGGTTGCAACGAAAGCAGCCTTGAAAGCAGCCGTTGAAGCAACATTTTTCGCTCAGTATTATCTTTGCGCTCCAAGTTGGGTGTCAACTGATGACCTTATATCGCTCAGAAAAAAATTAGGCCTCTTCAATGTTGGGGTTATTAGTGTCGGTGAGGAAAAGGTCATTGCAACTGCGCATCCCCTTGGGCCATCCGTGCATGACCGGCAAAGCGTTCTGTTGGAAGACAGCGCAATTCAAGCCCGATTAGGGATCGTCCCCTAGCGAGGCATGGACTAGAAATGCGTCAAAAAGCAAAAGGCCCAGCTTTTCAGCTGGGCCCTAAGTAAGTCTCGGCTCTCTATGCGAGTATGTGCGCAACCAATGCAGGCCGCGCACGTATCGAGTTGACTTAGAAGTCGCGCTGGACGCGGACCTTGGCCTGGAAGACGTCGTCGCTGACCGTGGTGCGAACGACGCCGCCGGCGTTGATCGCGGCGATGCGCGAGTAAGCGGTCGGATCCTTGTCGGTGTCGATCACGCGGCCGTTCTTGACGCCGATCTGGGTGTAGAGGCCTTCCACACCGATATCGAGGTCCTTCACCGGCGACCAGATCAGGCTCGCGCCGGCGACGAACTGGTAGGTGTCGCGAAGCGCCTGGCTGAGCTGGTAGAACCGGGTGCCGGGCGTGCCGACCGAGTTGCAAGCCTTCGCCGCTTTTGACCCCGCACGGTTGCAGGCTGAGAATGAGTGGCGAAGCTTCATCGTCGCCGTTCGTGGTGACGTGCTGGTTGGAATGATGCAAGTTGGAGACGATCAGATCACCGACCTGCACGTCGATC
>NZ_JAKSYF010000112.1:0-1313 GCF_022829745.1 Methylobacterium sp. E-016 | reverse complement strand
CCGACGATGCCCTCGTTCTCCATGCGCTCCATGATGGAGGCGGCGCGGTTGTAGCCGATGCCGAGGCGGCGCTGGATGTAGGAGGTGGAGGCCTTCTTGTCGCGCAGCACGACGGCCACGGCCTGGTCGTAGGGGTCGGCGGATTCGTCGCCGAACAGGGCGCCCTTGTCCATGACGGCGCCGCCATCCTCGGCGGGCGCGCCCTCCTCGTCGACCGTGACCGCGTCGAGATATTGCGGCCGGCCCTGGGCCTTGAGGTGGGCCACCACCTTCTCGACCTCGTGGTCGGACACGAACGGCCCGTGCACGCGGGTGATGCGGCCGCCGCCCGCCATGTAGAGCATGTCGCCCTGGCCGAGCAGCTGCTCGGCGCCCATCTCGCCCAGGATGGTGCGCGAATCGATCTTCGACGTGACCTGGAAGGAGATGCGGGTCGGGAAGTTCGCCTTGATGGTGCCGGTGATGACGTCGACCGAGGGGCGCTGCGTCGCCATGATCAGGTGGATGCCGGCGGCCCGGGCCATCTGGGCCAGGCGCTGGATCGCGCCCTCGATGTCCTTGCCCGCCACCATCATCAGGTCGGCCATCTCGTCCACGATGACCACGATGTAGGGCAGCGCCACGAGATCCATGATCTCGTCCTCGTACACGGCCTCGCCGGTCTCGCGGTCGAAGCCGGTCTGGACGGTGCGGGTGATGACCTCGTGCCGCTCCGCCGCCTCGGCCACGCGGGCATTGAAGCCGTCGATGTTGCGCACGCCGAGCTTCGACATCTTCTTGTAGCGCTCCTCCATCTCGCGCACCGCCCATTTGAGGGCCACGACCGCCTTCTTGGGATCGGTCACCACGGGCGTGAGGAGGTGCGGGATGCCGTCGTAGACCGACAGTTCCAGCATCTTCGGGTCGACCATGATCAGGCGGCACTCCTCGGGCCGGTGGGTGTAGAGGAGCGACAGGATCATGGTGTTGATGGCGACCGACTTGCCCGACCCGGTGGTGCCGGCGACGAGCAGGTGCGGCATGCGCGCCAGGTCGGCGATCACGGGCTCGCCCCCGATGGTCTTGCCGAGCGCGATGGCGAGCTTGTGCTTGGAGGTGGCGAAATCCTCCGAGGCCAGCAGCTCGCGCAGGTACACCGTCTCGCGCTTCAGGTTCGGCAGCTCGATGCCGATGGCGTTGCGCCCCTGCACCACCGCGACGCGGGCCGACACCGCCGACATCGAGCGCGCGATGTCGTCCGACAGCCCGATCACACGCGACGACTTCGTCCCCGGCGCAGGCTCCAGCTCGTACAGCGTCACCACCGGACCCGG
>NZ_JAKSYF010000206.1:0-15786 GCF_022829745.1 Methylobacterium sp. E-016 | reverse complement strand
GATCGAGGGAGCCCTGAAACCAGCCGTCGTTGAGCACGGTGAGCGTGATGTCACCGACGCTCCAGCGCTTGACGCCGGGAAGGATCTTCGTATCCGCCACGTGTGTCTCCGTCCGCCTCAGACGCGCCGACGCTTGCGTGCCCGCATCCGGCTTCTCGACGAAGCGCGCCACCGCGAAGGCGCCCTCGGCCTCCGGCAGCGCCCCCCCGCGGCGGATGTAGCCGTAATCGGTCGCCGGGCGCGTCGGCTCGATGCCGAGCGTCATGGTGTAGACGGCCCGCACGGCGGCGGCGAAGGCCGGCACGTCGCCGATCACGTGGTCGGCGGCCATGATCAGCACCACCGCCTCCGGGTCTGCCTTGGCCGCGTGCAAGGCCGCCACCGCCACGGCGGCGGACGAGTCGCGCCCCTCCGGCTCCAGGATGATGTCGGCGGACATCCCGGCCTGGGCCAGCTGCTCGGCGACGATGAAGCGCGACTCGGCCGCCGCGATCACCGCCGGCCGGGCGAAGACCGCCGCGTCACCCACCCGCCGCGCGGTGGCCTGGAACGTCGACTCCGACGCGTCCACCAGCCGCGCGAACTGTTTGGGCATGCTCTCGCGCGACATCGGCCACAACCGCGTGCCCGAGCCGCCGCATAAAATCACAGGGAGGATCGCCAGCGACGCCATGGGAGGGGGCGAAACTCTGTCCATATCTTCCAGCCAGCTCATCGTTTCATTCAGTCTAACGTCATTCAAACGTGATCGAGCACGTCAGCGATCGCGTCGTCCCAGTCGCCCCGGGGCGTCCAGCCGGCCGCCACCGGGATTTTGAACGCGCGCATCGGGTCCGGCGCAACCCGGACCTCGAACGCCACCCGCGCGTGCCGCCACAGGTCCGACACCACGCTCGCGATGCTACGCGGCCGCCCCAAGGCGACGTTGAACACCGACCCGTCGGCGATGTCCACGCCGCGATCGAACAGCTCGGCATGGGCCCGCACCACGTCGCCAACCGACAGGAAGTCGCGCTCGGCGGCCAGGTTGCCGACCTCCAGCACCAGCGGCACCAAGCCGGCCTCGATCCGCGCGATCTGGCCGGCGAAGGACGGCAGCACGAAGCGCTCGTCCAGCCCGACGCCTGGGCGAACTGCTACCGTGGAACTGGACCTTGCTCAAGGGATCCGCTCAGGCCGCCTGACCCGCAAGGCCCATCACCGAGCGCTTACACCGTGATGGGCGCAGAGCGCCTCGTAGCGGCGGGTCAGGTCAGCGCTTGCGTCTGCATCGAGATTGCGGAAGGCGGCCGAGAGGCTGTCGGTGCGATGCTCGCCGGGCACGCCACCCAGGCTCTAAGGATGTTCTGCATCCTCTCGGCGAGCGCGATGAAGCTCTCACCGCCCAGCACCACATGGGCATGCTCGAAGCCCGAGTAGGCGAGCTGGAGGTGGTAGTACCGGTGATCGAGGGCGATCCCAGCGATGGTGATGCCGGTGGCATTCATGTCGTGAAGTCCGACAAGCCAATCCGCACGGGCTCATGGATCTGGCGGAAGATGACCTCCCACTCCGCACCGTGCAGGCTAAAGGGCAGATCACGCGCCTCAAGCCCTTGAAGCGCGCCATGTACGGCCGCGCCAACCTCGATCTCCTCCGCCGGCGGTTCCTTCTTGCGGCCTGATTCACCAAACTTGGCGAAGAGCAACTTTTCAGGAGGCAGGCCAACTAGAGTCAGCTAATTTTTCGGACGACGTGCTTTTCCAGAAGCAGTCCAATCGTTAAAAGGGAAAGAGAGAATAAAAGGATGTAGGAATAATCGATTGTTACCGGTAGATCAGGATAGTATCCAAGCCTGACCCATTCAATAATTCCGACGACGGGATTGTACTTAAGGACATTGTAGATTTGGTCTGGAAGAAAATTTGGTAGGAACATCACACCACTGGTAACATAAATTACGAGGGTGAACAGGATGCTCCCCATCATCCAGGCCGGGAAGAAGGCGATGATGCTGACGTTGATCGTGCCGAAGCTGAGGCCAAGCAGGATGGCAGCGAGATAGCCGCACATCGATGTGAACGGATCGATTGGTACCGGATTGATGCCCGCAGCTACGAGGATCGCCGACACCGTGAGCAGCCCTAGGAACCCGGTGACGATCTCGACGAGGATACGGGAGAAGATGACGTCGAACAGCTTGACCTGAGGGTAGTAGGTCAACGGACGGTTGGTCATAACGGCCTTCATGACCTCGCGCGAGACGTACTGGAATACTAGTGCCGGCACTGCGCCGCTCGCGAAGAACAACGCACGGCTGTCACCGATCGGCGCGGGCACATGGCGTAGGACGTAGATGAGTACGAGCATGAAGATATGCACGACCGGCCAGAGCACGGCGATCATGTAGCCCCAATGCGAGCCGCCGAAGCGCGTGCGCATGTCCCGCAGCATCAATGCATGCAGGACGTGGAGGTAGGACTCCATCTGGCTTCTCTGGAGCGGTCTAGTTACCATTTCCCGGTCGATCACGGACATGACGGCTCCGAATTCTCGTATGCTATCATCTGCATCGAAAGCGCCAGAATTATGGGATCACCGGCGCCGTCACTGTTCGACATTCTCCAGTGGCTCAAACCGCATCATCCCGGCCCGCCGACTTTAACGCCAGCATTATGGCCAGGCTTCAGTGCAGAGCGCGATACCCTCGACCGTGGCCTTCACCGGAGATGTACTTTGAAATCGGCCTTGGAGCGCTGCTTCAGCTTGGCGGCGATACCTGACAGGATCATTGGCCGGCTCCAAGGCGGAGGCGGCTTGCATGTCAGGTGTAGCTAACAATCCGTGAACGAAGACGCCTTCGCGTTTGCGACAGGCCCTTACAGTCGGCTTCAGTCGCAACTACTGCGCCAGCCCACCAACCGGTGGCGCTTCTCGGGTGAACCACCAGTAGATAACCATTGCGAGAACAATCATGGAGATGAAAAGGGTGATTTCAAGCCAGCGCGTCATGCTAACCGCTTAGCACGGGGATATGGAGGAAGCGACCTGCCGAGGATGACGTTCAGCGGCGCCTATCGCAAACTCGGATCTGAGACGCGGAACGACCTCTGCGGTCCCGCTTTCACCCTTTGTTCGCCTGCGGAAGCCCGAAGCAGAGAGCGAGTAGTCGGTTCTGGTCGCGCACTGTCCACGCGGCGGCAAAGCCGAAGCCCTTGCGCAGCCAGAGCATGGCCTCGAAGCCCTGGATCGTACGCCGCGCCGTGTTGAACGAGCGGAAGCCACCCACCCGTGGCATCGACCGCTTCACCCGGAAGCGGTCGCTCTCGATGCCCTGCTGCAGATGCTTGGTCGCCGCGCACCTTGATGTAGGTCTCGTCGATGCGGATCGAACCGCAGTGCGGCTGACGGAACTGACGTAGCCGCTTCTCGATCAGGGGCGCGTAGGCCAGAACCCAGCGGTTCAGGGTGCTGTGGTCCACCTCCAGACCGCGTTCCAGGAACAGCTCCTCAATGTCGCGGTAGCTCAGCGGATAGCGCAGGTACCAAGAGACAGCCTGCACGATGAGCGCCGCCTCGTAGTGCCGGCCTTTGAAGTCGGCCTTAGAGCGCTGCTTCAGCTTGGCGGCGATAGCGGACAGGGTCATGGACCGGCTCCAAGGCGGAGGCGGCAAGCTGGTCAGGGATGGCTAACGATCCACAAACAAGAGCCTGTTCGCGTTTGCGACAGGCCCAGGGAAGTTCCCGCTTCCCGCGGTTGTGTGTGCAAGGCCGGGCGAGCTGTGATGGTGTGGCCGCTCGGCGAACGCGGTACGGACTTGTCAAACTGGAGCAGAAGCCAGCTGGAGGCGGCTAGCTACGTCTGCAGCATAGTTGGCCCAGGTGCGCAGCGGGCGCGCCAGTGCGTCGTTTGTCAGCTGGTCGATCAGGGTTGGCTCTGCCGCCAGTCGTGTAAGTGCTGCGGCGATCGCGGTGTCGTCAGCCATATCGGTCATCATCGTGCCACCACCTGGTGCCACCTCGGCCATTGCTGAACCTGCGTGGCACAGGCACGGGCGTCCCAGCCATAGACTCTCTAGCACCGGCATCCCGAACCCCTCGTCGCAGGACGGATACACGCTGGCATGGCATGCCTCATACAGATCAGCCAATTCGCGATTATCGGTTCGGGCGCGAGCGGTTGCGCCCGAAATCGTCATTAGCAACGTCTCAATCTCGGCATCGTGCTCGGGATAACAGCCGCGACGCCCGACGAGCGTCAGTTTGATTTGAAGGCCACCTCGGCTCTGAGCCAAGCGTACCCCGCGCAGCAGGCGTAGCAAATTCTTACGCGGTTCCCAGGTTGCGACGGTCAACAGCTGTAATGGATCACCCGGCCGACGCTTTATGGGCGCATCTTGCACGCGCGGCGTATCGGCAAATTGCCCGGGCAGGGGCACGACCATGATAGGTGGGACCGTCAGCCTCTCGGTTCTTAGATACGTACGCAGGTGACCAGCGACCAGATCGGTTGTGGCAAATACCAGGTCAGCGCTGGCGAACATGCGGAAGTAGCGTCTGTACAACGCCTGCGCATCTGCATCGTAGAGATGAGGCAACCGAACGGGAATGAGGTCGTGCACGATTGCTGCCGATCGCAGACCATAGGCGCGGGCGAGCTGGATTGGATCGAGACCCTCGCCCAAAACCGAGATCGGAATTTCAGGCAGTAGTAGCCAATCCGCAGCTAGCTCGCCTTCAGCTGGCTTCGGGAGGCGCAGCAGACGACGCCCTGCATCCCAACCGACCGGAACGAGATCGGCGCCGCGCCGGACGAGTCCGTCCGCGAGTTGACGGGTGACACGTTGGATGCCGGTCTCAAACGGCTGTGAGTCCGTCGTTTCGCACCAGTACAGGATGCGAGGTGAGGTGGCGCATGCTGCGCCACCTCGTACATCAACACCCACAGGGCAGCTCGCCTTCAAGCTGCGTGACTGTGCTGTTCGTCTTGCAACGTATCGCTGGCCGTAGTCGCCGACATGACCCAGCGTGGGAGGGCAGCAGTCACGGGGTCGAGACGTAACACCACGATACGCTCATCATTCGACCACAACGCGGCGGGCAGCCGCGCCTGATCGGCTGTCCAACGTCGAAGTGAAGAACCGTCGTTTTCGACTTCGTGGAAACCGACGCACAGCAGCGGGTCATTAAGTGCGACGACCCGGGCGTCCCAACTGTCACCCAAACGTAGTTCGCTGCAGCGCAATCCGAGACGACGTGAGTCAGCGCTCATCCCTACCTTGCTGGGGGTCGATGTGGGTGCGCAAAGCCAGATATCACGAGCGCCTGCAGGCGCAACGAAGCGTGCTGCTGAGCCGCTCACTTCTGGCCTAATACGCACGCCGTCGGCGACAAGGTGGACACCGGCCCATGGATCAGCGACGGACAGGTGCCATCCCTGCGCCGTAGCGAGAGCTTCGATGCGTTCCCGCGCGAAGGTCACGATCGCTCCGCCGTCGTGGAACGGACGGCAGAAGTTGGTGTGAGTGCGTACAGCAGCATCGACATCAGGCTTCGCGGCCAGGTCGGTCACCGCCCCGCTGCTTGTGCTATGGGCGAAGAAATCACGATTGCCCATGTCGAGATAGCTTTCGGCAGCCTGTCCCTCTGCGATTAGGAGATCATGGCTGTCGAGTTCGATGTGCCAGTAGGTAACGCTGTCTACGTCCTCTTGGACGATGGTCGAACCGTTGACCAGCACCGATGCGGGGATCAGCACTTCCCCGAGTACGTCCAGGCAGATCGAATGGCCGGGCGAAACGACGAGGTCGCGAACCGGCTTATTCACGCCGAACGCTCCTGCACGAATGCGTACAGGCATGACGTCGGACGGCTGCGAGTAGCGCCCGCAGTTGATCGTACGGCTCCCGATCCAGCGGATCGGACGGGAAGCGCCGGAGGAGGTTATCGCAAGATCGCCGACTGACAGATCCTCGACGGCGACATTACCCCGAGACGTACGGATTAACGTACCAGCGGCGAAGCAGACTGGGGCAGAGTAACTGTTGAGCGACGTATCCCCATCGGAAGTGAAGCGTGTCCTATTTGCCGCACCTGTCCCAAAGACCTGCGAGTTTGAAAGGACAAGACGCGTCGATGAGCTATTTGCTCCGCTCTGCGTATCCGTAAACTGGATCATGGACGGGTTGTCGAACTGCGTCGCGTAGAACGTCGTCGTCGACGATGTCGTGGCACCCGGCAGAATACCAGTGACCGTTATTGGGTCGCCAGCGGCATTCACCGTTCCATTCACAGTGAGAGGATTTCGGGAGGCATCATCGATTTGGAAGCTCGCGCTTGGAGCGCCATCGTCTGTTCCCGCAAAGCCAGCTTGGTAGACGGTGTTGTTGAAGGTGACAGCCATCAGCGCTCCCCAAAATCCCTGCAGGACAATCGACCTGAGAACAAGTCGAACGTCTCTTTTTGCAAAGAGCCAACGTTTGCACCGCTGGCTACAGTTGGAAGCAGCAAAAATTGGCCAGCCACGTCAATGGATGATGATCCCGACACGTTTCAGGATAAATAGGCAATTCCCATCGCAGCGATCATCTTCGCACAGTCTCTAAGCGGAACAATCAGCGGAGAGTGCCCATTTTACCACTGTTAATAAGTGGCAAATGAGGCATGCGGCTGGCCCATGGATCAGGCGCTGCTACTCGCTCGCAGCATCACCCATGCGAACCGGCCAGACTGCCGCAGTCTCGCCTGCACGCCTACCGAGGGTAAGAGGGGCATCACAAACCGATGCGGCCCGCCCTCTGTCTCGGTCTCACATGCTGAGCTGGAACCAGCCCTCGGTTTAAGCGGTGCTGAGCCATCTATTTCAGACAACCTGTGTGAGAGGCAAGGTGGTGTTTTCCTCAGAGTCCGTCCGATAAGTCATGACGCTCGGCCGAGCCTTCGGACGAGGATCATGACGGCAGCGGCGTAGAGGAAGGCTTGGGCCGAGGCGAGGGTCGCCTCCGGGTCTTTCCAAAGGCGGCGGTTGCGGCTGATCCAGCCGAAGAAGCGTTCGACCACCCATCGGCGCGGGTGCACGGCAAAGCTGACCTGATCCTTGGGTTTGCGCACGATGTCGACGGTGATGATCGTGGCGGTCGCGGGCCTGTCGCCCGCATAGCCTGCATCGGCGAAGGCTTTGGCGATGAACGGGAAGGTCCGCCGCGACAGGCGCAGCACCGGTCCGGCCCCATCGCGATCCTGCACGTCGGTGGACTGCGGGTCGAGGACGAGGGCACGCCCGTCCGTGTCGACCAGGGCCTGCCGCTTGCGGCCCTTGATCTTCTTTCCGGCATCGTAGCCGCGTGGCCCGCCGCTCTCGGTGGTCTTCACGCTCTGGCTGTCGAGCACTGCAGCGGTGGGCGAGGCGCTTCGACCGACCCGCTCGCGATCCGCCATGACGAGGTGATGGTTGATCCGACCGAACAGGCCCTCGTCGCGCCAGCGCGCGAAGTAGCCGAACGTCGTGCTGCGCGGAGGCAGGTCCTTCGGGATCATCCGCCACGCGATGCCGCCCCGCAGCACGTAGAAGATCGCGTTCCAGATCTCGCGCATCGTCCAGATGGCCGACCGCACGAGGCCGGCTCCGGCATCAGCGGCGCAATCACGGCCCATTCCGCATCGGTCAGGTCGGTTTCGTAGCGCAGGCGCGAACGGCTATGCTGCCGGCGAGTGGTCGGGGTCCACATGGCACATCCAGATCAGGCTTCAGCACCCTTCTGGAATCACCGCCATCCCGGCCACTCAACCCCTGCCGGATGTTATCGGACGGGCTCTCACTATCCAAGCTTCCATCCACAACGTTAAGAAATATGTTAATAAGTTAAAGACGCGCGCGCGTTGTTAGGCTTCGGTAAGCGATTGTTTTTTCTGTGAAAAAAAGGGGTATTTATCCGCGGAGTGACGAAGCTCGTTATCCGTAGAGTGACGAACCTTCATCCGCAGAGTGCCGAGTCAAACATCCCTAGAGTGACGAAGCTGCATCTTTGCAGCGCCCTGATGCGCCGTGCCGGATGGAATCCTAGTGGGCGTAGCTGCAAAACCCTACTTTTTATGTCAAGAATGAATCTGGTAGGCCCATAGTATTTTTCAAAAACCCTTTAATATCAGCATCTTACGATGATTTATCCGTAGAGTGACGAACTAGATCTCCTTCTTGGCTGGTCGGCGAACGGACTTGCGGCGAGACCCTTCTGCCTTGGGTTTCGGAAGGCTGACCAAGTCGCTCTCCATCGCTGCCAAGCCTGCATCGCCTCGGCCGTAGAACACGACGGAGTCGTCAGCGTGCAGGAAGATTAGGTGATAACTCGGCAGGGAGCCCTCTTCTCCAATACCACGGACAGCCGCCCGGAATTTGAACAGAGGTTGACGGCTACCGACCTTTTTTTGCAGCAGCTCAAGGCCAACCTTCCATCGCCCTTGGTTCCCGCAATGCTTGCGTGCCAGCTCGTACAACCGCTTCTCAGTGGCCTTCCGAAGCTTGAAATAGTCTTGGTCGATACTCAGCACCTCCAGTGCCATTGCGGCATCGAAGGTAAATTCGCTTAAGGTGATCCGTAACTCCTCCAAACGGTTGTTTGGTCCACGGGTGATCGTCTCCCAAGCGTCGATCAAGCCAAAACCCTTGGTGCGGCGCCTGGCCGGCTTTCCAGTGGCGATCGATGTTTTGATGCGGGTGCCGGCAAGCCGTTCCAGAGCCTGTTCCAGCAGCTCGTAGCCGCGCCCGGACGTGCTGCGGTTGGTGAAGGTAAGAACGTCGTGTGCCTTGATACTCACCGTGCGAGAGACGGCCTCACCGCGGTTTACGGCAGCGACGACTTTCGACACGCACGTAAGCACGATGTCCTTGTCATGGATGGTTGCGCGACCTTTCACCGACGGTGTCACTTCCAAGGTCACACCATTGTGTTCGTAGGATAGAATACGCTGATCACCGTCTTCGATCGCGTAGACCGGGTGCTCCATAGTTGCCAGCTCATCCTTGGGCATTGCAGCCCGGCCGGTGGCGATGAACAAGTCAATTTGCTGCGTGAGGACCGGGGTAGGTCCATGATGCTCATTAGCTTGGCTGCTGCCAGGCGTGAGCGCTTTGCCCTGGTTGCGGGCCTGGATCGGCGCTACGCGCCGTGTGGGGCCTTCCTGGCTCTCCTGTACCCCGCTCTGAGCCGGCTCTGACGCTGCCTTTTGTCTTTCAGCATCGGCCATGACGCTCTTGCCAAGCCCTTCGAAGGCCTTGGCGAGGCTCGGGTCGAGTCCGCCGAGCAGGTCTCCGAGCTGCTTCGGTCCGCTACTCATTCCTCGAGCCTCTGATTCCGATGAAGCCGCTCTCTAGGCCTTGGAAGATGCAGGTGTTGATCCAAGCAGCGCGGCTCAAGCCCATTCGGCGTGCAGATACAGCACCGGCAGCAGTTCATCCAGGCTACGGGTGCGCCTTACCCACTTCGGCAGGATTGTCGAGGTGAACCAAACCCGATCCTATGCTCCCGTTGCGCCGCGATCCTGGACGCGGACCCTCGCCACCGGCACCGGCCCGATCCCGGTCTGGACCTCACGCTCTGGCCCATGTTCGTGCCGCACCAGCCAGGTACGTCCATCCCGTGGCCGCAGCTCCTGCATCGCCGTCAGGAAAGCTTCGGCCTCAAGCTCGACCGTCTGGGCGAGAAGGCGACGAGCACCAGCATGCAGCACCTCGGTCAGGGGATCGTCGATCACATCCGGCTGACGAAGCCACACAATGCCGGTAAGGTCCTAATCTTAAGGGAAAATCTGCTCCGTGACCTGAACCTGGTCGACGACGGCAGATAGAGCAAGTGTTGAAAGGAAGCTTGAAGGGCGCAGCGTAGGATCCGGCCCAATGTTCGGAGTGTGTCCGAGCGTCGCTTTAGTCGGCTGTCTTGCTGGCTGACGATTCGGTCTGCGTGAGTCTGCGACCGGCCGTCGGGACGCATCCGCTGCACACGATGCTACTCGCGCGCCGAACCTGAGCGTCAAAGCGGCGATTTCGGCTGGCCTGGGCACGCTGCTCGACCTCGGCGCGCGCTTCGACATCAGCGAGTGGCGTCAGGGCTGGCTGTACCGCCGGAAGTGGTCCCTCCTGTGTATCAGCCGGACTTAGTCGGGCAGCCAGGAACGGGGAGGTGCGGGGGCGGGTGCTCGACGCTGCCATCCCACCAGACACCGGTACTCCTGCGATGGGCGCCGCATGGGTCATCACGCGCTGAGGCAGCGCCGTGTCGTGCGCGACCCGGTTGCCAGAACGCGCAAAAATGGCCTGCGGATCGATGCCGGCCGTCCCGCGTCCTGGCTGAAGGAGTAGATCGCCTGGCATTATTGCCGTGAGGGGTTGCGCAGGCTCGACCGCTTCCGGCTTGAGCGAAGCTGTAGAAGCGAGGGATGAGCCGGATCCCGCCCGCAAACGAGCCTGCGGATCGGTGCCGACACACGCCGATAGGCTCGTGATACCGAAAGCGGCAACGAACAAGGTTCTAACCAGTCTCAAGACGCCCCCGTACCAGCATGACATCCGCTGGATCGCTGCCCTGTCCCAAGATGGCGATAGGTGATTGATGTATCGCAAATATGGCGCTGACCGAGCCTTTGCCCGACCTGCGCTCTCTGCGCCTGGTGAAATCCGCTCGTGAGCGCGGCAAGTCCGCTGACACGCTGGCCCGTGTGTTCGTGATGCGTGCGTTCATCCCGTGACCCCGACCGGCGGCGTCGAGCGCACCGCGACGCTTATCTTACGAACGAGTTCCCCTTTGATCTATCAGGCCTGTAGGTGTAATTAATAAATTATTAATATAGCATTCATTATTGACTTACCTAGATCGAGAAGGCGTTGATTATCGCCGTATTCATGGCGTTAGTCATCTCGACAGTCAGCATTTTCTAACATCAAGCGATGTGACTCGTGATCTCACGCCCGATTTTGCAAGGTCGCGAGCTTACGCGCCGCGCCGCGCTGTGCGCGCAGGCGCTCGCCGTAGCGCGCCGGCATCGCTGGCGTCTTCCATGAACCAGCTTGCATGACCTCGAGTAGCTCGAAGCCCGCCGCGAACATGTCCTGCGTTGCCCCGACCCGTGTCGAGTGGCCCGAGGGGAGGCGGGAGAGTTTGAGTCCGGCCGTGACGGAGAGATCCCGGAACACGCGCGAGACCTCGGCGGCGCCGAGCACGGCGTCTCCGACCCTGCCGCCCTTCGTCAAAGGCCGGAACAGGGGTCCGCTGTCCAGCCGGGCGGCAGCGAGCCAAGCCTCGATATGCGCCATGGTGTCGGGCGCGAGGTACTTGATCGCTCCCTCTCCCTCCTGGTCGGCCTTGGAGCGTCGCACTAGGACAGTGCCGGATCCGTCCACGCCGCGCTCCAGATCCCCTATATATAATGAGACAAGTTCGGAGCGGCGCAGCAGCGTGTCGTATGCGACCGCGACGAGCGTTGCGTTGCGGAGAGCAATCAACGGTGTCTCGCGCGCCCCTTCCATCACGCGCCGGTGCAGCCGATCAGGCGCCTTCACGATGAGCATGCGCTCGATGCTGCCTCGGTTGAGCGGCTCGGCCTGCTTTTGGCGCCGACCCTTGGCCCGGTTCATCCGCTTCACCGCCAGTCGGACGATCTCGTCGGCGCATGGGTTGGGCAGCCCGGCGGCGCGGTGGAGCGCGGCGATCGAGGAGCGGTACCGCTCCACCGTGGCGCGGGACTTCGTTTCGGTTTGGGCGTCGATGAACGCCACGACGGTTTCCGGACTGGCCGGGAGCATCGTCCGCCCGACGCTCGAACACCATGCCGAGAAGATCCGGCTGTCGGCGGCCAGCGCGCGGAGCGTGTTGTCGGCGAAGGCGCCGCGTGCGGCGCGGGCATGATCCTCCAGCCGCGCGACCAGAAGGTCGAGGCCGGGCGGAAGCGCCTCCACGAATGGGACGGGTAGGGCGACCGACCCGCGCGGCGGTTCGGCGTCGGGATCGTCGGCGTCAAGCTCCATGAATCGAGCGTAGCGGCCCGATCGTTAACGATCCACAATGATCTGCGATAAGTGCCATTATCGATGGTCATTTTGTCGGCTTTTTCGAAGAGCCTCTTCCAACGGTCAGGCATGGTTGCGCCGCGATGGAAAAGGCGCCGATCCGCGGATCAGGCGGCAGGCGCTTGAGCCGAGCAGGAGCACCCTGCGGTTCGCCTTTGACGGCCCGATCCATGTTGACGATCTAGTGCCATCGATCCGTGATCGGCAGGAACCGGTAAGCGGCTTGAGATCATTCGATCGGGCGATCTCGTTTGACGCCGCGGATGTCGGAGTGCCGTTTAGGCCCGCCGGCTAGCATCTGCCCCCTGTACGTCGCAGGTGGTCTGCGGATTTCAGGAGGCAACTCGGCGACAGTGCATGGCTGATCGACGGTGTGACGCAGCAGACGCGTCGAACGTCGATGCGTCGCGCGGTCGGCGACGCCGAGAGCGGCAAGTCAATGGGGGCGGTCAGTGGCTGACAGGTCTCATCACAGCGCGTAAACGGGCATTTTCCCCGCCCCACGGGCCGAGGGGCCAAGGGCGCCAATGACACAACCTTCCTTCCAGCCCGTCAGCGAGGTCTATGCCGAGCAAACGGTTTATGGGCAGATCGGCCCACTTCAAGTGGTGCGGCTCGTTCGTAGCGATCTCAGCCTCGCGCTGACCCATGTCGTCGTCCTCGGCCATCCAAGCCTGGGGCCGACCTTCATCGCGGGTTTCCCCGATACCGAAGAGGGGATTGGCCTGGCCGATCAGGTTGGCCAAGCCGTCGTCCAAGCGCTTTGGATCGCCGCGACGCCGGTGTCCTGATCCAGTCTGCCGCCGGGCATAACCGGGCCAGCTTGGTACTCTGACGCCATCCGCGCTGTTCGTAGGAAGGCGGACGCGTCCCAAAGTCGGAATCACCACGCAGCGGGCGTCGCTTACACCTTGAAGCGCTGGTTGCGGCGCAGCGCTGGAGGCCGCCGCAACCGGCTTCTGACCTGGGCTTGGTGTGAGCGAGCGGGAAGGGGGCTCCCTCAGGCGCCGTTGCGCGCCCGCGCGTCAGCCAGAACAGCGGCCAGGGTCTCGGACCAGGGCACCTGTGGGGCCCAGCCGGTCGCCACGTGAAGCCGAGCGCCCTCGCCGGAGGCCAGCGGGATCCCAGAGGGCCGCATGCGGGCAGGATCAACCACAACCTCAAACGGCACGCGCGCCTGTCGCGTTAGATCCTCCAGCACGCTCGCGATCGTGCGAGAATGGCCCGTGGCGACATTCAGCACCGTGCCAGACGCGAGCTTATCGCTCGCCCCGATGACCTGCGCGTAGGCCCGCGCCACGTCCCGTACGTCTAGAAATTCGCGGTACGCCTCAAGGTTTCCAACTGCGAGATACGGCGGCATCCGACCCGCCTCGATCCGGGCGATCTGATGTGCGAAGGCGGGCACGACGAAGCGCTCGTCCTGGCCTGGACCGGTATGATTGAAGGGCCGTAGTACGATGAGGCGAACCTCGCTTCCCGTGAGTACATCGGCGAGCATCTCCTCACCCACACGCTTGGTGCGGGCGTAGACCCCAACCGGCTGAGGGACAACGTCCTCGTCCACCGGCTGGCCGGTCAGGAAGGCGCGCCCGTAGACTTCGCTGGAGCTCGCAAAAACGAGGGCGGCGGTGGGCGCCTCGGTGCGCATGGCCTCGGCGAGGTTGAGCAGGCCCGCGACGTTGGTGCGCCAGGTCTCCAGGCCTGCTCCGTCGGCCTGCCCAACGGAGGCTTGGGCAGCGAGATGCAGGACGTGGCTCGGCCGGAAGGCTCGCAGGCAGGCCGCTAGGCCTTTTTGATCAGCGAGGTCGAGTGTACGAAAGGCAGCGCCCTCTGGTAGAGCAGTGTTCGTTCCGCGCCCGACCCCAAGGAGCGACTCGACGCCCGCCGCGGCGAGGGCCGCGAGGGCGTATCGGCCGACGAAGCCAGCCGCGCCCGTGACAAGCACGCGCCGAGCGGGCGCGGCCATCAGGCGGCCTTGTGGCCGCTGTGACGCTTCAGGTCGGCCTCGACCATCTCCTGGATCATCGTCTCGAGCGAGATCTCGGCCTTCCAGCCGAAGGCGGCTTCCGCCTTGGCCGGGTTGCCGAGCAGCACCTCGACCTCGGCCGGCCGGTACAGCTTCTCGTCAATGATCAGGTGATCGTCCATCGGCAGGCCGACGTGAGAGAACGCGAGCGCACACATGTCGCGTACCGTCGTCGTCCGCCCGGTGGCGATCACGAAGTCGTCGGGCTTGTCCTGCTGCAGCATCATCCACATCGCCCGGGTGTAGTCCTTGGCATGGCCCCAATCGCGCTTGGCGTCGATGTTGCCCAGGCGCAGCTCCTTGGCCAGGCCGAGCTTGATCCGCGCGACCCCGTCGGTGACCTTGCGGGTCACGAACTCGACGCCGCGCAGCGGGCTCTCGTGGTTGAACAGGATGCCGTTCGAGGCGTGCAGGGCGAAGCTCTCGCGGTAGTTGATCGTCATCCAGTGCGCGTAGAGCTTGGCCACGCCGTAGGGCGAGCGCGGGTAGAACGGCGTCGCCTCGCTCTGCACCTGCTCCTGGATCAGGCCGAACATCTCGGACGACGAGGCCTGGTAGTAGCGCGCATCGGGCTTCAGCGTCCGCACGCATTCGAGCAGGTTGACGGCCCCGAGCCCGGTGATCTGGCCGGTGAGCAGCGGCTGCTGCCACGAGGCGGTGACAAACGACTGCGCGGCCAGGTTGTAGACCTCGTCCGGCTGCACGGCCTGAACGATCCGGGCGAGGCTCGACAGGTCGAGCAGGTTGCCGTCGTGCAGTTCGACGTCGTTCTCGATCCCGAGCCACTTCAGCCGGTGGTCGAACACCCCGGCATGGCTGGAGCGCCGCACCACCCCGTGCACCGCATAGCCCTTCGACAGCAGCAGCTGCGCGAGATACGCCCCGTCCTGCCCGGTGATGCCGGTGATCAGCGCGCGCTTGCTGGTCATGTGGTCGCCCTTTGTCTCTCGTGCGATTTGAAGAAGCTACCGCCGCGGCTAGGTCGATCGAGCCTGCGCGTCAAGCAAGGCCTGCATTCCCCGCAGGGCCGTTCAAGGGAAGCCGTATTAGGCGGCGTGCCTGTTTTTGGCCAAGCCTGTCGGGTTTTGATGACCGATCGGGGCGTTTCAAAGAACCTAAAGCCCGGCTCTGCGTAGGGCTGCCAAGGCCTGCGGGCTTAACCCCAAGGGAATGGTGGTGTGATTTTTGCGCAGGATCACGTACCGGCGCTAATACAGGTGGCTCTCGACGAGCTAGTGAGCGCGACAGAACGCCAGAAGAGCCTCTGGGTCGGCCTATGAAAGAGAGAGGTTGGTGATCGCATGGGCGATTTCCTAGTGGATCTGTTCCGCCTTCTCGCGTGTTCGCTACGATCCGTAGATCCGGGCACGTCTGGGCATCCAATATGACCTGCGCATTTGCGGGTGACGCTCATCTACCCGCCGGGTCTCAATGCGAGCGTGCCTTTTCGCGATGCTCCGCGCTCTGCGGATCAGGTCGGAGCGGACTTGCGCTCAGGAGACAAAGGAGAGGTCCCCCCGACCGCCTTCAGCGCCTTAACCTTTGATAGCTCGCCATCGGAAAGGATGAAACTCGTCGATCGGTTACCTCGAAATACCCCTTCCGTGCGGGGCGGTGTCGTGATTCCCTGGTGCTGTCGGCGTTGGGGAGGCTCGGATGGGTCAGCCAGGGTTCTTCGATCTGGATGAGCGCTATCAGCGCCTGTCGGAGAACGGCGATC
>NZ_JAKSYF010000111.1:0-409 GCF_022829745.1 Methylobacterium sp. E-016 | reverse complement strand
ATTGCTAGATTGCTATAACCGTCCCTATAGAGCAGCTTAGACGTTCACAAATTATCTCAGGTTGCAAGAACGTCGGAAATTGCTCCCCAGGCAACCTGGCGGTAGCAGGCGTCACAAAAATCCGCTGCCCGAGTGCCCCTTGAAGGCGTTGGCTCGGCGAATGTAGCCAACAACCGTGCGACGATCGCGTGGCCCGGCCGGATCAATGATGCGCGCGCGGTCGGCACGCGACTCGGCGGCCGACGGATGGTATCAAGCTCTCAGCGATTGCGCCCCGAACGTCGAGGCATCGAGTCCAGCGGCCGTGCAGTACCGCTTCACGATGTTGGCGACGGCCTGGGTGGTCAGGCGCGGCTCAGAAAGTTCGGTTCCCACGTCCTCCGCCGAACCCCTACGGCGCACGTTTCCT
>NZ_JAKSYF010000203.1:0-71206 GCF_022829745.1 Methylobacterium sp. E-016 | reverse complement strand
AGGGGCGCCAGCGACACCGGGTTGGCCGCGTAGGTCAGCGCGTCCAGCGTCAGCACGTCGTGGCCGAGGTCGCGCACCAGGTGGAGCACGAGGGCGGAGCCGATGAAGCCGCAGCCGCCGGTCACCAGGATGCGCATGTCGGCCTCCGTCAGCTGCTCCGACGCTTCAGGTGAAATAGCGCGTCGGCAGCACCGATTTCATCTTCGGTAGCTTGCACTGAGATATGAGTCTGAAATGACGCCGCGCGATGCGCAAAGAACAACGATGCATCATGATCCGGCGTCGTAGATTCTTATGACAAAGATTATCTCAAGCCGGTAGAATATGCTTGGGGGTCGATTTTCTGAGCAGGTATTTTCCCTTTTTCGTGATCGTTCGCACGACGTACTTTGACGGGTTGAGCGAAAGCGCTACGGCCAGGTTTTTCATGAACGGAAGCCAATTTCCGCTGCTGTAGTGCAGGGTCGCTATTCTGTAAGCGACAGCGGATCTCTTCAATCTCCAATTGCGGCATTTTTTCCAGATCGATTGCGAGCGAAGCATTTCCCTATATTGCTCCAAGCTTATTTCCGTGTTGCCGTTCAGGCGCCTGATCATGTTGAAATCGATGAAATCTCCGTTTTCGAAGATCTCGTTGATCCGCGTCGTCATGATGCTGCTATGCCGGCGATGCATCAAGACAGGCTCGGGCGACACGGCGATCTTGAAGCCCGCGGTCGCCATTCGCCCCCACAAGTCTCGATCATCGAGAAGATGGTTCCGATAGCCGCCCAAGCCGAGAACGACATCGCGCCGATACATCGCGGTCGGATGGATGATATTGACGATGAGGCCCGGGTCTTTTCTTGCAAGCCCACGTTCCATATCAATGGTCGGGACGCTCTTTCCGATGATCTTGTTGTCGACATCGATCATGTATGCTGCCGAGCTCAGAACGCTGACGTCCGGGTTTTCTTCCATGAATCGGATTTGCGATTTCAGCCTGTCCGGAAGCATGATGTCGTCGTCGTCCATGCAGGCAATCAGATGGTATTTCGCAAGCGACAGCCCCAAGTTCCTGGCGGCAGGACCGCCCCTGTTCGTCGGGTGACGCAACAAATGGATCCTCGCATCCTTCTTGGCGAGAGCCGCGAGGATCTCATGGGTCCCATCGGTCGACGCGTCATCGATGACGATCAGCTCGAAGTCCTCGTGGGATTGCGCCAACACGCTTCCGATGCACGCCTCTATGTACTTGGCGCGGTTATGGGTTGGCACTATGACTGTCACCGACATCGGTACCTCCGAGTCCGCATCTTCGAGCAGACGAAAGACAATCTAGAAAGAAATATGATCGCTCTATATTGCGTGACCATGAAATAAAGCAGATCAAGCTTTGCAATGGTTCACGTCGATCTTCCAGCCTGACGGTAGGCTGAATCCTCGACGAGATGACAGATTTTCAGGAGAGGCCGCGTACGCCTTTCGATCTAGCCCGAAGGGAACGGACGAGGAAACGGGTCGATCGAAGCGCTGCGATCCTGCGATCCGGCAAACCGCGTGCACCGATCCAGAGACCTCCCAAGGTCGTTTCCGGCCATTCTGGGTCGAAGGGCTTTCAGGGTCTTTGGGAGGGCGGCGGTGGCGGTCTCGTCGTGCCCGTGCGGCACGCAGATGCGGCAGCGCACCACGCGGAGGCGTCGACCGGAGCCTCGGAGCCTGTCGGTGGCGGCCGCCGTCTGGTCGACGAGGACGAGGCCGTGCGGATCGAGATCGATACGGCCTCCGATCGGCCGCCCGGAAACGACCGGCAACCGTCGGTGGCACGGATGGTGCCTGGAATGCGAAATGCCAGCTTGGGGTTGCCTGATCCCGTGCATCGGCCCACGCTCCGCTGATCCGCCTCGAAACTCTGGTCCGTCCCGGGAAGTCCTGATGTCGCGTCTGTCGGCCGCCTGCCTGATCGCGGGCCTGCTCGTCTCCCTGCCGCTCTCGTCCACGGTCCTCTCGGCGCAGACCCTGCGCTACGGCATGATGGAAGACCCCGACGCCCTCGATCCGACGCTGGCGCGGACGTTCGCCAGCCGCATGGTCTTCGCCGCGCTCTGCGACAAGCTCGTCGACATCGGGCTCGACCTGAAGCCGGTGCCGCAGCTCGCCACGCAATGGGAGCTTTCGCCCGACGAGAAGACCCTGACCATGCACCTGCGGCCGGGGGTGAGGTTCCATGACGGCGAGCCGCTGAACGCGGCGGCGGCCAAGTTCTCGATCGAGCGGCACCTCAAGATGCCGGGCTCGCAGCGCCGCGGCGAGATCGCGCCGATCGACACCGTCGAGGTGGTCGACGACCTGACCTTCAAGATCAACCTGAAGACGCCGTTCGCGCCGCTGATCGCCCAGTTCACGGATCGGGCCGGGATGATGGTCTCGCCCAAGGCCGCCGAGCGGCTCGGCGACAAGTTCTCGACGGCGCCGGTCTGCGCGGGCCCCTTCAGGTTCGTCGAGCGGGTGCCGCAGGACCGGATCGTGGTCGAGCGCTTTCCCGATTACTGGAACAAGGACCAGATCCAGATCCAGCGGATCGAGTTCCGCCCGATCCCCGATGCCACCGTGCGGCTGACCAACCTACGCGCCGGCCAGCTCGACCTGCTGGAGCGCCTGGCGCCGACCGACGTCCCCCAGGTCAGCCGCGACGCCAAGCTCGCGCTCGGATCGGTCTACGAGCTCGGCTTCCAGGAGATCCTGCTGAACCCCGCCAAGGCCGGCTCGCCGCTTGCCGACCCGAAGGTGCGCCAGGCGCTCGACCTGTCGATCGACCGCAACGCCCTCAACCAAGTGGTGTTCAACGGCGAGTTCCTGCCCGGCAACCAGTGGGTCTCGCCCAAGCACCCGAGCTACGTGACCGAATACCCGGTGCCCAAGCGCGACGTCGCCAAGGCGAAGGCCCTGCTCGCCGAGGCCGGGCAGCCGAAACCCCAGATCACGCTCTCGGTCTACGCCAACAGCGAGGCGCCGCAGGTCGGGCAGGTGATCCAGGCGATGGCCAGGGAGGCCGGCTTCGACATCCGGATCCAGGCCGCCGACTTCACCACGCTGCTCGACATGGCCGACAAGGGCAACTTCGAGGCCTACCTGTATTCCTGGTCCGGGCGACCGGACCCCGACGGCAACACCTTCAGCTTCCTCGGCTGCAAGACGCCGCTGAACTACAGCCGCTACTGCAACGCCGAGGCCGACGCGGCGCTCCAGGCCGAGCGCGGCACCGTCGACCCACAGAAGCGGCAGGCCGCCTGGAAGCAGCTTGCCGACCGGGTCCTGAACGACCGCCCGGGCCTCTACCTGCTGCACCGCAAGCTGCTCTGGGCCTACACCAAGAAGCTCTCGGGCTTCGTCGCCTACCCGGACGGGCTGGCGCGCTTCACCGGGCTCAAGCTGAACTGATGCTGCGCTTCCTCGCCCGCCGCCTGGCGCTCGCGGTCCCGACGCTCGTCCTCGCCTCGATGATCATCTTCGCCCTGCAGCAATTGCTGCCGGGCGACACCGCGACCGCGCTCTCCGGCGAGGAGCGCGACCCGGAGGTGATCGCGTTCATCCGCGAGAAGTATCACCTCGATCGGGCGCTCCCCGTCCGCTACGGCTACTGGGCGGCGGGCGTCCTGACCGGCGACCTCGGCGAGTCGATCCGCCTGCAGAAGCCGGTCTCGGAACTCGTCCTCGAGAAGCTGCCGGTGACGCTCGAGCTCGCCTGCCTCGCCATGCTGGTGGCCCTGGCCATCGGCGTGCCGATGGGCATCGTCTCGGCCGCCCGCCGCGGCACCTGGGCCGACACCTTGGCCAACGGCGTCGCGCTCTGGGGCCTGTCGATCCCGAACTTCTGGCTCGGCATCCTGATGATCCTGCTGTTCTCGGTGCAGCTCGGATGGCTACCGGCCTCCGGCTACGTCCCGCCCTCGGAGAGCCTATGGGAGAACCTCAAGGCGATGGCGATGCCGGCCTTCGTGCTCGGCAACGCGATCAGCGCGGTGATGATGCGCCACACCCGGGCGGCGATGCTCGGCGTGCTCGGCTCCGACTACGTCCGCACGGCCCGCGCCAAGGGCGTCTCGCCGCTGCGCCTGGTGCTGCGCCACGCGCTGCCCAACGCCGCGATCCCGATCATCACGCTGGGCGCCCTCGAGTTCGGGCAGCTCCTGTCCGGCGCGGTGCTCACCGAGCAGATCTTCTCGGTGCCGGGCTTCGGCAAGCTGATGGTCGACGCGGTGTTCAACCGCGACTTCGCCACCGTGCAGGGCGTCGTGATCTGCACCGCCGCCACCTATGTCGGCCTCAACCTCGCGGCGGATGTGCTGGCGGCCGTGGTCAACCCGAAGCTGAGGCGGGCATGAGCGGGATGGATCGCGACGCCGCCGCGCTGTTGCCGTCCCCCTCCGTGGCGGGGGGACGAGCGGTGCCCCTCCCGCGCGAGCCCGGCATGCTCGGCGCCTTCTGGCGCCGGCTGCGGGCGCGGCGGAGCGCGGTCGTCGGGCTCGCCATCGTCGTCGGGCTGGTGCTGATGGCGGCGTTCGCCGGATGGATCGCGCCCTACGACCCGACGGCGACCGATTGGGGCGCGGTGCGCGCCGCGCCGTCGCTGGCCCACCCGTTCGGCGGCGACGAGGTCGGGCGCGACGTGCTGGCCCGCATCGTCTACGGGGCGCGGGCCTCGCTCGGCGCCGGCCTCGTCTCGGTGGCGCTCGCGGTCTCGCTCGGCCTGCCGCTCGGGCTCGTCGCCGGCTATGCCGGCGGCTGGGTCGACGGCGCGATCATGCGGCTCACCGATGCGCTCCTGGCGATCCCGTTCCTGATCCTGGCGATCGCGCTCGCGGCCTTCCTCGGCCCGAGCCTGACCAACGCGATGGTGGCGATCGGCCTCTCGGCGACCTCGACCTTCGTCCGGCTCACCCGCGCGCAGGTCCAGGCGGTGGCGGCGGAGGAGTTCGTCGAGGCGGCGCGCTCGGTCGGCAACCCGCCCTGGCGGATCGCGCTGGTGCACATCCTGCCCAACATCGTGCCGGCGATCCTGGTCCAGGCGACGCTGACCATCGCCGCGGCGATCATCGCCGAGGCGAGCCTGTCCTTCCTCGGGCTCGGCCAGCAGCCCCCCGAGCCGAGCTGGGGCGCGATGCTCAACGTCGCCAAGAACTTCCTCGACCAGGCGCCGTGGATGGCGATCTGGCCCGGCCTGTCGATCTTCCTCGCCGTGCTCGGCTTCAACCTGCTCGGCGACGGGCTGCGAGACGCGCTGGATCCGCGGGGCCGCACATGAGCGACATGCCGCGTCTCGAAACGCCCCTGCTCGAGGTCCGCGACCTCGCCGTCGCCTTCGACACCGACGGCGGCGCGGTCCACGCCGTCAACGGCGTCTCGTACGCGCTCCGTGAGGGCGAGACGCTGGGCATCGTCGGCGAATCGGGCTCCGGCAAGAGCGTGCACGTGCTGGCCATGCTCGGCCTGATCCCGCGGCCGCCCGGCCGGATCACCGGCGGTCAGGTGCTGTTCCGGGGCCGCGACCTGCTCACCCTGCCCGAGAAGGCGCTCCGAAAAGTCCGCGGCGGCAAGATCGGGTTCGTGTTCCAGGACCCGATGAGCTCGCTCAACCCCGGCATGACCGTGGCGGCGCAGATCGTCGAGCCGCTGCGCATCCATCTCGGCCTCGACGCCCGCGCGGCGCGCCGGCGTGCGCGGGAGCTGCTCGACCTCGTCCGCATCCCGAACGCGGCCGGCCGCCTCGACCAGTACCCGCACGAGTTCTCCGGCGGCCAGCGCCAGCGCGTGATGATCGCCATCGGGATCGCCTGCCGCCCGAAGCTCCTCATCGCGGACGAGGCGACGACGGCGCTCGACGTCACGGTGCAGGCCGAGATCGTCGCCCTGGTGCAGGAGCTGAAGCGCGAGATCGGCATGGCGATCATCTGGATCACCCACGACCTCGGGGTGGTCGCCGGCATCAGCGACACGGTGCAGGTGATGTATGCCGGCCGCATCCTCGAGCGCGGGCCGGTGGACGACATCTTCGCCGACCCGCGCAGCGCCTACACCCTCGGCCTGCTGCGCTCGCTCCCCGACCTCACCCGCGGCCGGGCCGGGCGCGGGCGCCTGCGCCAGATCGAGGGCGCGCCGCCCGACATGCGCGCGCCCCCGCCCGGCGACCCGTTCGCGCCGCGCAACGCCTACGCCACCCCCCGCTGCCGCACCGAGGCGCCGCCGCTCGTCCAGGCCGCCGGCGCCGCGCCCGGCCACCTCGTCGCGGCCTGGTACGACCTTCCGGCGATCCTGGCGCGCGAAGCGGAGGAGGCACAGTGATGCGGGCCCCGGACTATCCGATCGTCTCGGTGCGCAACCTCTCGAAGCACTATCCCCTGCGCTCGTGGTGGGGCGGCAAGGCCTCGGTGTTCCGGGCGGTCGAGGACGTCAGCTTCGACATCCGCGCCGGCGAGACGCTGGGGCTCGTCGGCGAATCCGGCTCGGGCAAGTCGACCATCGGCCGTGCCGTGACGATGCTGAACCCGCCGACCGCGGGCACCGTCGCCTTCGAGGGCACGGACCTCGCCAAGCTCTCGCCGCGAGCGATGCGCGGCATGCGCGCCCGCATCCAGACCGTGTTCCAGGACCCCTACGCCGCGCTCAACCCGCGGATGAGCGTCGGCGACTACGTCTCCGAGGCGTTCAAGCTGCACCGGCCCGAGATGGGCCGGGCCGAGCGCCGCGCGGCGGTGGCCGGGCTGTTCGAGCGGGTCGGGCTGGAGCCGCGCTTCGCCGGGCGGTTCCCGCACCAGTTCTCCGGCGGCCAGCGCCAGCGCATCTGCATCGCCCGCGCCATCGCGCTCAAGCCGAGCTTCATCGTCGCCGACGAGCCGATCGCGGCGCTCGACGTCTCGATCCAGGCGCAGGTGGTCAACCTGCTGCAGGACCTGCAGGCCGAGCTCGGGCTGTCCTACCTGTTCATCTCTCACGACCTGCGCATGGTGCGCTATCTCTGCCACCGGGTCGCCGTGCTCTGGCGCGGCCGCATCGTCGAGCTGGCCGAGAGCGACGCGCTCTACGACGACCCGCGCCATCCCTACACGCGGCGCCTGCTCGGCGCCGTGCCGGTGCCCGACCCGGCCGCCGAGCGCGCCCGCCTCGCCGCGGAGCAGGCCCGGCCCGCCTCCCCCATCGCCGAGGGCGGCGACCTCGTCGAGGTCGCGCCCGGCCACTGGGTCGCCACGAGAAGCTGAGGATCGCCCATGAGGAACTTCGAGGGACCGGGCCGCTCGCCCGTCTACGCCGCCAACGCCGCGGTCGCGACCTCGCACCCGGCCTCGACGCTGGTGGCGATCGAGACCCTGCGCGCGGGCGGCAACGCCGTCGACGCGGCGATCGCCGCGGTGGCGGTGCAATGCGTCGTCGACCCGCTGATGACCGGCATCGGCGGCGACTGCTTCGCCCTGTATGCGCCCAACGGCGCGTCGGTGCCGATCGCGATCGACGGATCCGGCCGCAGCCCGGCGGCCGCCAACGACGCGTGGTACCGCGAGAACGGCGTCGCGATCGAGCCCGATTCCGCGCATGCGGTGACCGTGCCCGGCGCGGTGGCGGCGTGGCAGAGGCTCGTCGAGGACCACGGCACCCGCTCCCTCGGCGAGCTGCTGCAGCCGGCGATCCGGCTGGCCGAGGACGGCTTTCCCGTTCAGCCGCGGGTCGGGTGGGACTGGGCGCGCAGCATCGGCCGGGTCGCCGGCGATCCGCACGCGGCGGCGACCTACCTGATCGACGGCCGGGCGCCGGCGGTCGGCACCGTGGTGCGGCTCGAGAAGCTGGCCGCGACCTTCCGGCGGATCGCCGGCGAGGGCGCGCGCGGCTTCTACGAGGGGCCGGTGGCCGAGGATCTCGTGAGCCGCCTGCGCGAGCGCGGCGGCCTCCACACCCTGGAGGATTTCGCGAGCGCCGCGCCGGACGTCGTCACCCCGATCAGCACCCGCTACCGCGGCTACGACGTCTACGAATGCCCGCCCGCCGGGCAGGGTCTGGCGGCGCTGATGATGCTCAACGTGCTGAAGCCCTTCGACGTCGCCGGGCTCTCCGACCTCGACCGGGTCCACCTCTTCGCGGAGGCGTGCAAGCAGGGCTACCACCACCGCGACGCCCTGTTCGGCGATCCCGAGCTCCAGGCGATCCCGGTCGAGCACCTGCTCTCCGACGCCTGGCAGGCGGCCGCCCACGGGGCGATCGACATGGCCCGCGCGCAGGCGCCGGTGCTCTATCCCGAGATCCGCGCCGAGCTCGCGGCCCGCGCGCACAAGGACACGGTCTACCTCTGCGTGGTCGACCGGGACGGCAACGCGATCTCGCTGATCAACTCGATCTTCCAGGGCTTCGGCTCGGGCATCCTCGGGCCGTCGAGCGGCGTGCTGCTGCACAACCGCGGCCTGTCGTTCCGCACGGAGGCCGGCCACCCCAACACGATCGGCCCGTCCAAGCGCCCGATGCACACGATCATCCCCGGCATGCTGATGCGGGACGGCCGCGCGGTCGCGCCCTTCGGCGTGATGGGCGGGCACTACCAGGCGATGGGCCATGTCGAGCTGCTGACCGGCCTGATCGACCGCGGCCTCGATCCGCAGGAGGCGCTCGATGCGCCGCGCAGCTTCGCCTACGGCGGCACGCTCGAGGTCGAGGGCGGCCTTTCCGGCCTCGTCGGCGGCCTGAGGGACCGCGGCCACGACGCGGTCGCCGCTCCCCTCCCCCTCGGCGGCGGGCAGGTGATCTGGATCGACCGCGCAGCCGGCATGCTGTCGGCCGGCTCGGACCCGCGCAAGGACGGCAGCGCGCTGGGATACTGAGTCCGGGCGCTTCAGGCGAAGTGCTTGGACAGCTTCAGCCCTTGCGCCTGATAGTTCGAGCCGGCGCCGGAGCCGTAGAGCATCAGCGGCACCGCCTCCATGCGCTCGTAGACGAGCCGGCCGACGATCTGGCCGTCCTCGAGCAGGAACGGCACGTCGCGGGAGCGGACCTCCAGCACCGCGCGCGCGCCGGTGCCGCCGGCGCCGGCATAGCCGAAGCCGGGATCGAAGAAGCCGGCGTAATGCACCCGGAACTCGCCGACGAGCGGGTCGAACGGCACCATCTCGGCGGCGTGGTCGGGCGGCACCTGCACCGATTCCTTCGAGGCCAGGATGTAGAACTGGCCGGGATCGAGGATCAGCGACCCGGACCCGTCGGCCGGCAGCGGCTCCCAGAACTCGGCCGCCGCGTGGCGCCCGGGCGCGTCGACGTCCACGAGGCCGGTATGGCGCTTGGCCCGGTAGCCGATCAGCCCGTCGAACCCGGCGAGATCGACCGAGACGGCGACGCCCCCCTGGAAGGAGGGCGCCGCCGCGGTCACCAGCGGCGCGCGCGCGTGCAGCGCGACCAGCTCGTCGTCGCGCAGCCGCACGATGCCGCGTCGGAAGCGGATCTGCGACAGGCGCGAGCCGGTGCGGACCAGGACCGGGAAGGTGCGCGGCGAGATCTCGGCGTAGAGCGGCCCGCGATAGCCGGCCCCGACCTGGTCGAACGCTTCCGCCCGGTCGGTGATGACGCGGGTGAACACGTCGATCCGCCCGGTGGAGCTCTTGGGGTTGGCCGCCGCCGCGAGGTCCTCGGGCAGCGCCAGGGATTCCTGCAGCTCGGCGATGTAGACGCAGCCGGTCTCCAGGACCGCGCCGGGCCGCAGGTCGATCTCGTGGAACGCCAGCCGCTCGACGCAGGCCGAGACCGCCCGCGCCGCGCCCGGCAGGAAGCTGGTGCGCACGCGCCAGGCCCGCGCACCGAGGCGCAGGTCGAGGCTCGCCGGCTGGATCTGGTCGGCGGCGAAGGCCGAGGCCGGCAGGATGCCGCCCGCCCGCGCCAGGGCGGCGATGCCCTCGCCCGACAGGATGCCGTCGCGCGGGGCGCCCTGCCCCGTGGCGGTGCCTGCCGCGACCGAAGGGCCGGTCTCGACCGAAGGGCTCGGCGTCGTGCTCATGTCTCTCGCGCGTCCCGTCCGGCCGTCACCATCGGCCGTTTTCGAGCAAAGCGCCTAACGTCGGCTTAAGGGGGGGCGGACCGAGGTCGCGCGCGCCTCCGCCGGGAGGGCGGCGGGCTCGTCGCCGGGCAGGGCGAGGACGATCCGGATCAGGGCGAGCCGGGCCAGGGCGCCGATCGCGACCAGGCCGGCGAGCGCGCTCGCCAGCACCGGGACCGCGCGCGGAAACACGAGCAGCGCGGCCGCGCCGGCGACGAGGCCGACCGTGCCGCCGACGCCGAGCACCAGCGAGGGCAGGCCGGCGAGCCGCGGATCGGGTCCCGCCCGGCCGGCGATGACGGCCGCCGCGATCCGCCCGGTCCCGTCGAGGATCAGCGCGGCCGCGAGCGCCGCCGCGGGCAGGAGGTTGGCGGCCGGATCGCGCCACGCGGAAAAGCCCGCAAGGGCGAGCAGCGTCGCCCAGGCCGCCACGTGGGCGAGCGCCGCCGCCGAGAGCCGAACGTCCCCCCCGCGCCGAAGCGACCTCAGATGGCACACCCACGCTTCGACCATGCCGGCCCCGTTCATGCCGCCCGCCGCGACGTACTCCGCCGCAATTGACGGGAATTCTTCCGGCAACTACCACGTTGAATGACGCATCGAAAAGCGGCTTCGAGCCGTCTAGACCCGAGCTAGACCGAACTCGAGCGCCGCTGAAGAGGGCAATTAGGGACGATGTACAAGGCCGAGACGCGCGGAATCAGCGTGACCGTCAATCCGCGCTTCGTCGAGGAGGAATCCTCGCCGGGAGAGAGCCGGTACTTCTTCGCCTACACCGTTGAGATCGTGAACAACGGCGCCGAGCAGGTGCAGCTCCGCTCCCGCCATTGGCGCATCATCGACGGGCGCGGCGAGTGCCAGGAGGTGCGCGGCGCCGGCGTCGTCGGCAAGCAGCCGGTGCTGGAGCCGGGCGAGTCGTTCTGCTACACCAGCGGCTGCCCGCTCACCACGCCGGACGGGCTGATGGCGGGGAGCTACACCATGGCCACGGTCGCGGGCGAGAGCTTCGAGGCCGAGATCCCGGCCTTCTCGCTCGACAGCCCGCATATCCGCCGCAGCCTGCACTGATTCGAGCCGGGCAGGCCGGCGGCCCGCTCAGGACACCAAGCGATGCCCGGTCCCGGCGAGCGGCTGACCCCGCTCGACATCCTCGCCCACCTCGTCGGCTTCGACACCGAGAGCTCGAAGCCGAACCTCCACCTGATCGACTGGGTCGCCGCCTATCTCGACGGCTGGGGCGTCCCCCACCTCCGCATCCCGAACGCGGCGGGCGACCGCGCCGCGCTCTTCGCCACGATCGGCCCGCAGGTCGACGGCGGCGTCGTGCTGTCGGGGCACACCGACGTCGTCCCGGTCGCGGGACAGGCCTGGACCGCCGACCCGTTCACCCTGCGCGTCGCCGACGGCCGGGCCTACGGCCGCGGCGCGGTCGACATGAAGGGGTTCTGCGCCACCGCCCTGGCGCTGGTGCCGGACTGCCTCGCGGCCGGCCTCAAGCGCCCGATCCACATCCTGCTCTCCTACGACGAGGAGACCACCTGCCTCGGCGTGATGGACGCGATCGCCCGCTTCGGCGTCGACCTGCCGCGGCCGGGCGCGGTGATCGTCGGCGAGCCGACCGACCTCGAGGTCGCCGATGCGCACAAGAGCATCGTCACCTTCCACACCACGGTGCACGGCCACGAGGCGCATTCGGCCAAGCCGATGCTCGGGGCCAACGCCGTGATGGCGGCCTGCGACCTCGTCTCCGGGCTGAACGCCATCGCCGACCGGATGATCGCTCGCGGCGACGCGTCGGGCCGGTTCGATCCGCCCAGCACCACCGTGCATGTCGGCACGATCCACGGCGGCACCGCCCGCAACATCCTGCCCAAGGAATGCGCCTTCCACTGGGAGTTCCGCGGCCTGCCCGACCTCGACATGGCGGAGATCCCGCGCCTGTTCCAGGCCAAGGCCGAGGCGGTGACCCGCGAGCGCCTGAACCGCTACGGCGCGTTCGGCCGGATCGAGACCGTCGAGGAGATCGCGATCCCCGGCCTGCTGCCGGAGCCCGGCTCCGAGGCCGAGCGGCTGGCGCTGCGGCTGGCCAACCGCAACCGCACCGTGTCGATGCCCTACGCCACCGAGGCCGGGCGCTTCCAGCAGGCGGGCATCCCGACCGTGGTCTGCGGGCCGGGCTCGATCGACCAGGCCCACCAGCCGGACGAGTTCATCACGCTGGCCGCGCTCGGCCAGGGCGAGGCGTTCCTCCGCCGCTTGATCGAGGCCTGCGCCGCATGAACGAGACCGTCCCCGACAGGGTCAAGCTCCGCCCGCTGGAGCGCGAGGACCTGATGTTCGTGCATCAGCTCAACAACAACGACAGCATCATGCGCTACTGGTTCGAGGAGGCCTACGAGTCCTTCGCCGAGCTGGCGCAGCTCTACGAGCGCAACATCCACAACCAGACCGAGCGGCGCTTCATCATCGCGACGCTGAACGGGCATCCGGCCGGCCTCGTCGAGCTCGTAGAGATCAACCACCTGCACCGGCGCTGCGAGTTCCAGATCGCGATCCATCCGGGCTTCCAGGGCCGGGGCTTCGCCCGCCAGGCGACGCGGATCGCGATGGACTACGCCTTCAGCGTGCTCAACATCCACAAGCTCTACCTGCACGTGGACAAGGACAACGCCCGCGCCGTGCGGATCTACGAGAGCTGCGGCTTCCGCCCCGAGGGCATCCTGCGGGACGAGTTCTTCATGAACGGCCGCTACCGCGATGCCGTGCGGATGTGCCTGTTCCAGCCGGAATACCTCGCCGGCCGCCATGCCGTCGACATCGCCGAGCCGGTGCTCAAGAGCTGACCGGCGCGGCGGGTCGGGGAGGCGCCGTCGCCGGCCCCTCCCCGTTCGCACGACTGGACCGATCAATTGCGACCGGCGCCGCCCCCGTCGCGGCCGTTGCGGGTGGCGGCACCCGCGCCGCCGCGCTCGGGCGAGCCGCCGGTCATGCCGGCATCGCGCCCGCTCCTGACGCCACCGTTGGCGCCACCCCTGTCTTCGCTCTTGCCGCCGCCCATCGTCTCCGAAGCGTTGCGGATGCCGCCCCTGTCCTGGCCGCCGCGCGCATCTTGGCCCCGACGCAGGTCGGCGTTGCGCTCGGATCCCCGGTCGGCGCCCGTGTTGCGCTCGTCGGCGTTGCGCCGGTCGGCATTGCGGAAGCCGCGATCGTCGCGGGTCTCGGTCCGGGTGGAGCGGGTCCGCACGTCCGTGCGATCCTGCCCGCGGAAGCCGACGTCGACGCTGCCGCCGCGACGCTCGGTCGTGGTCACGCTGAGGCGACGGTACTCGGGCGATCCGTACAGCACCCGCTGCCCGCGGATGGTGACGTAGCGCTCGCGCGGACCGGTCTCGCGGACCGTGACGAGGCGACGGTATTCTGGCGATCCGTACAGCACGCGGTGGCCGCGGATGGTGACGTAGCGGACCCGCGGGCCGCCCCGACGCTCGACCGTGACGAGGCGGCGATACTCCGGCGAGCCGTACACCACGCGCTGGCCGCCGACGACCACGAACCGGCCCTCGCGCCGGAAGCCGCCGCCGACCCGCTCGGACCGGAAGTCGGTGCGGGTCTCGCGCCGCTCGCTGCGCGCCTCGCGCCCGCTCCGCTCCGCCCGGTCGCGGCTCTCGTGCATCCCGTCACGGTTGCCGCCGCGGCCCTCGGCCCGATCCGCGCCGCGCCGGTCGTCGCGGCCGGCGGCCTGACGATCGGCTCCTCCACGATCGGCTCCTCCACGATCGGCGCCCTGGCGATCGGACCGCCCGGCCTGCAGGCCGCTCTCGCGGCCGCCGGTTCCGTTCCCCGCGGTCGTGTTCCGGGCCTCGCCCCGCGTGTCCGACATCCGGCCGCCGGACGACGCGCCCGATGCGCGGTCGCTGCCCGGCCGTCCGCCGGTCGCGTCCGTCGAACCTGTATTCGCGCGGCCCGGCCCGGCGCCGGCCGCGTTTCCGGCCGCGCCCTGGGCGTAGACCGACGTGCTGAGCAGCAGGGCTGCGAGCCCGATGGCGATCCTTTTCATGATGCTTCCTCCGACGTTCTTGGAAGCATCGAAACGCCGAAGGTTCGAAAACCGTTTCACGCCTCGAAACTGATTTTTATGAACTGAAGTTCAGTCTATCGCTCGATCAAGCTTGGCCGTCGTCGCGTCGGCGCGGCGTTCTATTGCTTCGGCGTGCCGCCCACCTCCGCCTCGACCTCCGCCGGGTCGAGGTCGTAGCGGCGCGAGCAGAACTCGCAGGTGATGACGACGCGGCCGTCGTCGGCCACCATCTCGCGGCGCTCCTCGGGCGAGAACGAGCGGATCATGCACATCACCCGCTCGCGCGAGCAGCGG
Organism: Methylobacterium sp. E-016; assembly: GCF_022829745.1. NCBI lineage: Bacteria > Pseudomonadati > Pseudomonadota > Alphaproteobacteria > Hyphomicrobiales > Methylobacteriaceae > Methylobacterium > Methylobacterium sp. E-016. The sequence continues at coordinate 56,792 of NZ_JAKSYF010000203.1, read as the reverse complement.
CACTGCTCGTGCACCGCTTGCGCCTCAAACACCCGCACGCCGCGCTCGTGGAACAGCCGGTAGAGCAGCCGCTCGCTCGAGACCGCCGGGTCGACGAGCTCGTGGTCCTCGACCGTGCCGACCAGGGCGCGCGCCTCGACCCAGGCGTCGTCCTCCTGGGTGCCGTTCTCGTCGAGGTGGACGCGGCCCTCCGGGATGTCGCCCGGCGGCAGGTCGGCCAGGCGGGCCCGGTCGATCGACTGCGGCAGGAACTGGACCAGCAGCCCGCCGGCGCGCCAGCGGCTCTGCCCGTCCTCGAAGGCTTCGGCCACGGCGAGGCGCACCTGCGTCGGGATCTGCTCGGACTGGCGGAAATACTGGTGCGCCGCCTCCTCCAGGCTCTGTCCCTCCAGCGCGACGACGCCCTGGTAGCGGCTCGCCGCCGAGCCCTGGTCGATGGTCATGGCCAGGTGCCCCTGCCCGATCAACTCGGCGGCCTTGTGCGGACCGGTGCCCAGAGCCGCGATCGCCTCCGCCTCGAAGCGGGCGGTGGCGCGCAGGCGGTCGGGCGCCTCGAAGTCGACGACGATCATCCCGACCGGGCCGTCGGTCTTGGTTTGGAGCTGGAACCGGCCCTCGAACTTCAGGGACGAGCCGAGGAGCACGGTGAGCGCCGCCGCCTCGCCGAGCAGGCGCGCCACCGCATCCGGGTAGCCGTGCCGCCGCAGGATCGTGTCGACGGACGGCCCGAGCCGGACGACGCGCCCGCGCACGTCGAGCGCCTCGACGGAGAACGGCAGCACGCAGTCGTCGGCGCCGTCGTGACCGTTGCCTTCGTTGATCGGGGTGGTGTCGTGTCCGGCGGTCATGGTGCTCAATTCGATCCTGGAAGCAATTGGCCTGGAAACGTTCGGCTTGGAAGCGTTCGGGTCGTCATCGTCTGTCTGTCAGCGCGCCGATCGGCAGGAACAGGGTGCGCGAGTTGTCTGGGAACGCGAGGAATTCCGCCCGGCTGCGGTAGAATGTCAGCGCCTGGTCGTCGAGCGCGTGGATCAGGACGGCGCCGATGCCGATCACCTCGGCGGCATTGGCGATCCGGCGCAGTGCATCGGCCAGGAGGTCGGCACCGAGCCCACGCCCGGCCCAACGCCGATCCAAGGCCAGCCGACCCAGAATCGAGACCGGGATCGGCTCCGGCGCGTTGCGTCGAATCCGTCCCGGAGCATCCGCCCGGGCGACCGTTCCCGCGGAGATGCAGTAATAACCCACCACCGCGCCGTCCGCACAGATCACATAGGTCCGGGCGAACCGGCCCTCGCTGCGGCGTGCTTGCCGCTTCAGCCAATCGTTGAGCACCGGCTTGCCGCACGAGAACCCATCGAGGCCGTGCTCCGGACCCAGCGGAACCGGCGGGCCGATCATCGCTCCCAGGCCGGCTTCCTCTCCATGAGCGCGCTCAGCCTCGGTCTCGCAACCGGCGGCGCGTCGAGGGCCGCGACGAACGCGGCATGCCGCGCGTCGTCCAGGGCGAACAGGCGCTGATCGAGCAGCACGTCGATGGCGTGATGACGCGCGGTGTCGATCATGAACTCGGTCCGCGTCTTGCCGAGCACCGATGCGGCGTCATCGATCAGGTCCCGCGTCTCGGCCTCGACGCGCAGGTTGATCGTCGTCCCGCGCCGCACCGGGACGTTGCTCAGCCCATCGATGCTCACGGCGACAGCCTCTCACAACCGGGTCGGGATCGGTATCTCACGCCGTGAACGTATACACGATGTTCATACGGTCAAGGCCCGCGGACCTCAAGGGTCCTGCGTCCGAACGGCCTCGGCGATCCGTCCGCTCAGAGCCCGTTCGCCCGCAGGCACCACGCCAGAATGCCCTTCTGGGCGTGGAGGCGGTTCTCCGCCTCGTCGAACACCACCGATTGCGGGCCGTCCATCACCTCGGCGGTGACCTCCTCGCCGCGATGGGCCGGCAGGCAGTGCATGAACACCGCGTCCTTGGCGGCGGCGCGCATCAGCTCGGCGTTCACTTGGTAGGGGTTGAGCAGGTTGTGGCGGTGGCTCTCGTCCTCGTCGCCCATCGAGACCCAGCAATCGGTCACGACCGCGTCGGCTCCCTCGACGGCGGCGAACGCGTCGGTGGTGACGTTGACGCGGGCGCCCTCGGCGCGCGCCCAGGCCATCAGCGCGGGCGGGGGCGCCAGCTCGGGCGGGCAGGCGACGTTGAGGGTGAAGTCGAAGCGCGCGGCCGCGTGCGCCCAGCTCGTCAGCACGTTGTTGGCGTCGCCCGACCACGCCACCGTGCGGCCCTTGATCGGCCCGCGATGCTCCTCGAAGGTCAGCACGTCGGCCATGATCTGGCACGGATGCGACAGCTTGGTCAGTGCGTTGATCACCGGCACCGTGGCGTTCTCGGCCAGCTCGAGCATCAGCGCGTGATCGAGGATGCGGATCATGATCGCGTCGACGAAGCGGGAGAGCACCTGCGCGGTGTCGCCGATGGTCTCGCCGCGGCCGAGCTGCATCTCGGAGCCGGTCAGCATCAGCGTCTCGCCGCCGAGCTCGCGCATCGCCACGTCGAACGAGACGCGGGTGCGGGTCGAGGGCCGGTCGAACACCATCGCGAGGTTCTTGCCGGCGAGCGGGCGCTCCACGGCGACCTCGCCCTTGCGGCGGCGCGCCTTGATCGCGGCCGCCGCGTCGAGCACCCGGCGCAGGTCGGCGCCGGAGAAGTCCGACAGGTCGAGGAAGTGGCGGGGCGCGCTCGCGCCGGCCGTCTGGCCGCTGCTCTGGCCGTTCGCTGGGGCAGTCATCTCAACACATCATGTCCGGGTTCGGTCGGCGGCTCCGCCTTCGGGAGCCGAGGAAGGATCACTCGGCGGCGCCGCGCATCGCGCCGTCGAACGCGGCGGCGGTGGCTTCGAGGCGCGCGACGGCCTCGGTCACGTCGGCCTCGGTGACGATCAGCGGCGGCAGCAGGCGCACCACGTTGTCGCCCGCCGGGATCACCAGCAGGTGCTCCGCCCGCGCGGCGGCCGCGAACGCGGTGTTGGGCACGCCGAGCTTGAGCCCGAGCATCAGGCCGTCGCCGCGGATCGCCGTGACGACGTCGGGATAGCGGTCGCGAAGGGCCCCGAGCTTCTGCGTCAGAACCCGCGCGACCTGCCGGACGTGATCGAGGAAACCGTCGGCCAGCACCACGTCGAGCACGGCGTTGCCGACCGCCATTGCGAGCGGGTTGCCGCCGAAGGTGGTGCCGTGGCTGCCGGCGACCATGCCGCGGGCGGCCTCGTGCGTCGCCAGGCACACGCCCATCGGGAAGCCGCCGCCGATGCCCTTGGCCGCGCTCATGATGTCCGGGGCGATGCCCGACCACTCGTGGGCGAACAGCCGCCCGGTGCGGCCGACGCCGGTCTGGACCTCGTCCATGATCAGCATCAGGCCGTGCTCGTCGCAGAGCTCGCGCAGGCCCCGCAGGCATTGCGGCGGCACCGGCCGGACGCCGCCCTCCCCCTGGATCGGCTCGATCATCACGGCCGCCGTCTCGGGGCCGATCGCGGCGCGCAGCGCGGCATGGTCGCCGAAGGGCACCTGGTCGAACCCGTCGACCTTCGGGCCGAAGCCCTCGATGTACTTCTGCTGGCCGCCGGCGGCCAGCGTCGCCAGCGTGCGCCCGTGGAACGCGCCCTCGAAAGTGACGATGCGGTAGCGCTCGGGGTGGCCGCCCGCGGCATGGTACTTCCGGGCCATCTTGATCGCGGCCTCGTTGGCCTCGGCGCCCGAGTTGCAGAAGAAGGCGACGTCGGCGAAGCTCGCGTCGACGAGGCGCTGCCCGAAGCGCTCGCCGTCGGGAATCTCGAACAGGTTCGAGGTGTGCCAGAGCTTCTGCGCCTGGGTGGTCAGGGCCTCGACGAGGTGCGGGTGGGCGTGGCCCAGCGCGTTCACCGCGATGCCGGCGCCGAAATCGAGGTATCGCTCGCCCCCGCGCGCCACCAGCCATGCGCCCTCGCCACGCTCGAAGGCGATGGGGGCCCGGGCATAGGTCGGCAGAAGGGCGGATGTCACGATCCCGTCTCCGTGTCGGCGTGCCGGGCGACGACCCAGCGTTGAAGGCTGCGTGCAGGACGAGTGCCCTGCGTGCAAAAACGAAAGTGCCGCCTCGTCACCGGGGCGGCACGCGCGCGATTACTATGAAACGAGGCCGCGCTGTCAATGATGGGGCCGGCCTTCGTGCCGGACATGCCTGCAAAACAGGCGTCGTTTGCCGGCTTGCCTACGACATGCCTCGCACGGGCCGCTTGCGCGGCAGGTGCTGCCCGTGCTCCAGAACCCGCGCATCGCCGACGACGAACCAGAGGAATCGCCTCATGAGCACGGTCAAGGAACGCCTCGAGAGCCTCGGGCTCGCCCTGCCGAAGGCGGCGGCCCCGGTCGCGAACTACGTGCCGTTCGTGCGGACCGGCAACCTCGTGGTGATCTCGGGCCAGATCTGCTTCGGGGCGGACGGCAAGCTCGGGCCGGCGCATGTCGGCAAGCTCGGCGCCGAGGTCTCGGCGGAGGACGGCATCGCCGCGGCCAAGCTCTGCGCGCTCAACGTACTGGCCCAGGTCGAGGCGGCGGTGGGCGACCTCGAGCGCGGGGTGGTGCAATGCGTCCGCCTCGGGGGCTTCATCAACTGCGTGCCGAGCTTCGCCGGCCTCGCCGGCATCATGAACGGCGCCTCCGACCTGATGGTCGCGGTGCTGGGCGACCGCGGCCGCCATGCCCGCTCCACGGTCGGCGTCGCCGAGCTGCCGCTGGACGCCGCCGTCGAGGTCGAGGCGATGTTCGAGGTGCGGTGATGGGCCGGCCCGCCGGGATCTCCTGGCTCGTCGCGCGGCCGATCGCCCATCGCGGCCTGCACGACCGCGCGGCGGGCCGCCCCGAGAATACGGTCGCCGCCGCCCGGGCGGCGATCGCCGGCGGCTACGCCATCGAGTGCGACGTGCAGATCAGCGCCGACGGCGAGGCGATGGTGTTCCACGATGCGGCGCTGGGGCGGCTGACGGGCGTCGCCGACCCCGTCGCCGCGATGCGGGGCGCCGACCTCGCTCGCCTGACGGTCGCGGGCACGGCGGAGACCATCCCGACGCTGCCGGCCTTCCTGTCGGAGATCGCCGGGCGGACGCCGCTCGTGGTCGAGATCAAGTCGTCCTATTCCGGCGACCTCACCCTGACCCGCCGGGTCGCGGACATCCTGTGCGAATACGCCGGGCCGGTGGCGGTGAAATCCTTCGACCCGCAGGTGGTCGCGGCGCTGCGCGGGCTGGTGCCCGAGACGATCCCGCGCGGCATCGTCGGCGAGACGAACCAGGACGACCCGGCCTATGCCGGCCTCACCGATTCGGCACGGCGCCGGCTCTCGGACCTGCTGCACATCGCGGAGACGCGGCCCGGCTTCGTGTCCTGGCGGGTCGACGACCTGCCCTGCGCCGCGACGCATCTCGCCCGCGTGCTCGGCCATCTCCCGGTGATGGCCTGGACGGTGCGCAACCCGGACCAGCGCCGGCTCGCCGAGATGCATGCCGACCAGATGGTGTTCGAGGGGTTTTCGGCCTGAAAGCCCGGCTTCCGCGTCAGGCGGCTTCGCGCGGAAGCGGCTTGATCAGCGCCAAGGCGTCACCCGCCCGCGCTGCCGCGACCGCGATGTCGAAGCGGATCTGCAGGCCGAGCCAGAGTTGCGCCGAGGTTCCAAGATAGCGCCCGAGCCGGAGCGCGGTGTCGGCGGTGATCCCGATCTCCTCGCGGACGATCCGCTCGATGCGGGTACGCGGCACGCCGCAAGCCTTCGCCACCGCGTAGGGCGTGAGGCCGAGCGGAACCAGAAACTCCTCGCGGAGCACCTCGCCGGGATGAAGCGGCGGCAGCGTCTCAACGATCTCCAAGGCGGTGCCCATCGACTGATCCTCAGTGATAATCGACGATCTCGACATCGGCCGGGCCATGGTCGGTCCAGCGGAAGCAGATTCGATACTGGTCGTTGATCCGGATCGCGTGCTGTCCGGCGCGATCATGGGTCAAGGGGTGGAGCCGATTGCCGGGGGGCGCCCGCAGGTCGTTGAGATCGGCAGCCTGATCGAGGACGGCGAGCTTGCGTCGGGCCGTGGGAAAGATCGCGGCGGGAAATCCCTTCGGCCGATCGCCGCGATGGACCGCCTCGGTCGTTCGATCCGCGAAGCTCTGGATCAGGGCCGGCCTCCCCCGTGCCTTCGCGATACCGCATCGTTCTTGGTATCACTGAGTGTTACCATTTGGCAAGCGGTCCGCGATGCCCCACGCTGCGACGGCAGGATGCACGCCTCCGCCTTGTCCCCCCTGTCCGGCGGGCTAGATTGTCGTGCATGGAAAAACCGGGTGCTCCGCACGAGCCTGCGACCTCCGAGACCGTGCTCAAGGTCCGCGCGCTCGCCGGCCTGAAGGAGATCGGGGCCGCGGCCTGGGACGCCTGCGCCACGTCGGCCGAGACGCTGGGCTCGGGCGACGAGACCCACAACCCCTTCGTCAGCCACGCCTTCCTCTCGGCGCTCGAGGATTCGGGGTGCGTCTCGCGCCGGACCGGGTGGCTGCCGTTGCACGTCTCGGTGGAGCGCGACGACACGCTGCTCGGGGTCGTGCCGTGCTACCTGAAATCCCACAGCCAGGGCGAATACATCTTTGACCACGGCTGGGCCGACGCCTTCGAGCGCGCCGGCGGGAGCTACTACCCGAAGCTGCAGGTGAGCGTGCCGTTCACCCCCGTCACCGGCCCGCGTTTCCTGATCGCGCCCGGCGCCGACCCGGAGACCGCGACGGCCGCCCTGGTCGCCGGCCTGCGGGCGCTGCGGTCCGAGACCAAGGCCTCCTCGATCCACGTCACCTTCATGCAGGAGCCGGAATGGGAGCGGGCGGGCGCCGCCGGCTTCCTCCAGCGCACCGACCAGCAGTTCCACTGGGAGAACGCCGGCTACGCGGGCTTCGACGACTTCCTCGCGGCGCTCGCCTCGCGCAAGCGCAAGAGCATCAAGCGCGAGCGGCGCGACGCGCTGTCGCCCGGCATCACGGTGGAGCACCTGACCGGGGCCGACCTCACCGAGGCGCATTGGGACGCGTTCTACGAATTCTACACCGACACCGGCGCGCGCAAATGGGGCCGGCCCTACCTCAACCGGCGCTTCTTCTCGCTCCTGTCCGAGCGGATGCCCGAGCGCGTGCTTCTCATCATGGCCAAGCGCGAGGGCCGCTACGTCGCCGGCGCGATCAACCTGATCGGCGACACGGCGCTCTACGGCCGGAACTGGGGCTGCATCGAGGAGCACCCGTTCCTGCATTTCGAGGTCTGCTACTATCAGGCGATCGACTTCGCGATCGCGCGCGGCCTGAAGCGGGTCGAGGCCGGGGCGCAGGGCGAGCACAAGCTCGCACGCGGCTACCGGCCGGTGCTGATGCATTCCGCGCACGACATCGCCGACCCGTCGTTGCGCCGCGCGGTGGCCGACTACTTGCAGCGCGAGCGCGCCCATGTCGAAGCCATGGTCGACGAGCTCGACACCCTGACGCCGTTCCGACGGCCCAGCCCGGAAGAGTCCTGACGCCCATGAGCCCGATCGATCGCATCACGACCTACGCCGACGCGTTGACCGCGCTCCGCCGCGACCTGCACGCCCATCCCGAGATCGGGTTCGAGGAGGTGCGCACCTCGGGCATCGTCGCCGACCTGCTCGAGGGCTTCGGCATCGAGGTCCATCGCAACGTCGGCGGCACCGGCGTCGTCGGCATCCTGAAGGGCCGCAGCGACAACGGCCGTCGCATCGGCCTGCGCGCCGACATGGACGCGCTGCCGATCGCGGAGGAGACCAACCTCCCCTATCGCTCGACCATCCCCGGTAAGATGCACGCCTGCGGGCACGACGGCCACACCACCATGCTCGTCGGCGCCGCCCGGTACCTCGCCGAGACCCGCGACTTCGACGGCACGGCGGTGTTCGTGTTCCAGCCGGCGGAAGAGGGGCTGGGCGGCGCCCGCGCCATGCTCGCCGACGGGCTGTTCGAGCGCTTTCCCTGCGACGAGATCTACGGCCTGCACAACCAGCCGAGCGGCCCGCACGGCATGATCAAGCTGCGCCCCGGCCCGATCATGGCGGCGGCCGACTTCTTCGACATCCACGTGAAGGGCCGCGGCATCCACGCGGCGCAGCCGCACAGCGGCATCGACCCGATCGTCGTCGGCACGGCCCTGGCGCAGGCGCTGCAGTCGATCGTCTCGCGCAACGCCGACCCGCTCAAGTCGATCGTGCTGTCGATCACCCAGTTCAACGCCGGCTCGGCCTACAACGTCATCCCCGACACCGCGCACATGGCCGGCACGATCCGCACCTTCGACCGCGACCTGCGCAAGCTCAGCCACGACCGGATGCGGGAGCTCGCCAAGGGCTACGCCGCGGCCTACGGCGCCGAGATCACGGTCGACATCCAGGACAAGTTCTCGGTGCTGGAGAACGCCCCCGACCAGACCCAGGCCGCGATCGACACCGCGACCGAGCTGTTCGGGCCCGAGCGGGTCGACCTCAATTCCAGCCCGAAGATGGGCAGCGAGGACTTCGCCGACATGGCGATGGCGGTGCCCGGCGCCTATGCCTGGATCGGCGCCTCGACCGGAGCCGGGCTGCACAACCCGGGCTACAATTTCGACGACACGATCATCCCGATCGGGTCCGCGTACCTGGCCCGCCTCGTCGAGCGGCGGACGGCGGCCCGATGACGCTGTTCGACTTCGCGCCGAAGGGCGCCGACGGCGCTCCGCATCCCCTCGCGCAGTACCGCGGCAAGGTCGTGCTCGTCGTCAACACCGCCTCGAAATGCGGGTTCACCCCGCAATACGAGGGGCTGGAGGCCTTGTGGAAGAAGCACCGCGCGGCCGGGCTCGTGGTGCTCGGGTTCCCCTGCAACCAGTTCGGCGCGCAGGAGCCGGGAAACGCCACCGAGATTGCCCAGTTCTGCAGCCTGACCTACGACGTGAGCTTCCCGCTGCTGGCGAAGGTCGAGGTCAACGGGGCGGGCGCCGACCCGGTCTACCGGCATCTCAAGAGCGAGAAGCCCGGCCTCCTCGGCACGGCCGGCATCAAGTGGAACTTCACGAAATTCCTCGTCGGCCGCGACGGCCGGGTGATCGGCCGCTATCCGCCGACCGCCAAGCCCGCGTCGCTCGAGCGCGACATCGCGGCAGCCCTCGCCGCCTGAGACGTCGGCGCGCCGCGAACGGTCTCGGCCGTTTGCGGCGGGCGTCAGCCGTCCCGGAAGGTTCTCTCGAAGGGTGGCGCGCGCTTTGCCGCCGTGTTCCCTTGATCGCCGGCATATGGCGCTCGATGGATCGTGAGGCGGCGGGGTCATGAGAGATTCGTCCACCGACGCGGGGCTCGACCGGATCGACCTGAAGATCCTGCGCCTGCTGCAGGCGGACGGGCGGATGGGCAACGCCGAGATCGCCAAGCGCGTGAGCACCAGCGCGGCGACCTGCCATCGTCGGACGCAGCGGCTGTTCGCGGAGGGCTACGTCAAGGCGGTCCGCGCCCAGGTGGCGCCGGACAAGGTCGGCCTCGGCGCGCTGGTGATCGTCGGCGTGGTGCTCGACCGCTCGACGCCGGAGAGCTTCGCGGCCTTCGAGGCGGCGGCCCGCGCCATGCCGACCGTGCTCGACTGCCACCTGGTGGCGGGCGATTTCGACTACTTCCTCAAGATCCGGGTGCGCGACATGGCGGATTTCAACCGCCTGCACAGCAGCACGCTGATCGCGCTGCCCGGCGTGCGCCAGACGCGGACGTTCTTCGTGATGAAGGAGGTCGTCGACAACGCGCCGCTGGCCCTGTGACGCGGAGCGCCGCATGCCGGTCGGGCCGGGGCCTATGAGCGTGGGCCTCCCCTGCCCGCGACCGGGCCGGACCTCCGCTCGCCTTCGGGGTGCGGGGCGCCCGAGGTCAGGCGTCCGCTGCGGCGATGCGCCGTGCGGGGCGGCTGACGTACCGGGATCCGGCGAGCAGGAAACGCCAGGGCGTCTCGGCGCCGCGCGTGATGCCGATGCGCCGGTCGACGACGACGGGCACCGGCCGGCCCCGAGGCGCGAAGCGGAACGGCGGGCCCGCGAGGGAACGACCATCGAGCGCATCGGTGACGCCCAGCGCCTGGCACAGGCGGCCGGGCCCCGCGCACAACAGCCGCGGTTCCGCCGTGGCACGGCGCGCCTGCATCGCCGCGATGCCCTGCGTGGGCTCGATGGCGCGCAGCAGCACCGCGCTGCCGGGCTCGCACACGAGGTTGAGGCACCAGTGCAGGCCGTAGGAGCGATAGACGTAGGCGTGGCCGGGCGGCCCGAACATGCTGGCGTTGCGCTTCGTCGGCCCCCGGAAGCTGTGGGACGCCGGATCGGCGCGGTCGTAGGCCTCGGTCTCGACGACGAGGCCGCCGACCGCCTCGACGAAGAGTCGCGCGCCGATCAGATCCTGCGCGACGGCGGCCGCGGGGCGGTCGAAGAAAGCCTCGAGCATGGATGCGCAATCCTCTGGGGAACCGCGACGCGCCCGCTGTCGCGGGACACCCCGGCGTCTCGCTCGTCGTCGCCGAGCCGCGATCCGGACCCGACCCCGCCGATCGAGGGGATCCGCGGAGGACCCGCACGCGGCCGTTCATGGTCTGCCGCCTCCGGCCGGTCCCGGCCGGGGGCGCGCGGTCAGGCCGCCGACATCGGCATCCCGGATTCCGGGTGGAACGAGGTGAAGCGATCCTGCGCGTCGAGCGGCACGTCCAGGGTGCAGCGAAGCCCCGAGCGGTCGAACTCGAGCTGCACCGTCCCGCCGAGCTCATGGCCGATGCCGCCGTTGATCAGCCGCGTGCCGTAGCCGCGCCGCTGCGGCGCGACGACCGGCGGGCCGCCGCTCTCGCGCCAGTCCAGCACGAGCCGGCGCGTGCCGCCCTCCGCGGTCGCGGTCCGCCACGCGATGTCGACGCGCCCGGTCCCGCCGGACAGGGCGCCGTACTTGGCGGCGTTCGTGGTCAGCTCGTGCAGCGCCATGCCGAGCGCCAGCACGTAGCGCGGCGGAAGGTCGACCTCCGGGCCGTCGAGCCGGAAGCGGTCGGCCTGGCCCTCGCTGAACGGCGCCAGCTCGTTCTCCAGCACCGTCCGGAGCGGGGCGCCCGCCCAGTCGTCGCGCGAGAGCAGGTCGTGGGTCTTCGACAGGGCGATGATGCGCCCCTCCAGCCGCTCGCCGGTCTCGTCGGTGCGGCGCGACTGGCGGGCCAGCGACTGCACCGTGGTGAGGGTGTTGCGGACCCGGTGGTTGAGCTCGTGCAGCATCATCGTCTGCCGTTCCTGCAGGAGATGGCTGCGCGCGATCTCCGAGCGCAGCTCGCCCTCGTGCTTCTGTAGCGAGATCGCCATGGCGTCGAACGCCTCGCCGAGCTGCCCGAACTCGGACGGGCCGGACAGGCTCGACCGCGCGCCGAGGTCCCCGAGCCGCCAGGCGGACGCGGCCTGCAGCAGGCGGCGCACCGGACGGCGGATGAAGGCGCGCCCCGCCAGCAGCGCCGCGACGAGGGCGCCGAGGGCGCCGAGGACGATGAGGATGACGCCGCGCTGCGTCGCCGCGTCGATGTCGGCGAAGGCGGCCGTGGGCGAAAGGCCGACCGCGACGGTCACGCCTTCGAGGTCGTCCGGCGTGACGGCCGCGATTCCGGTGATCCGCATCGTCCCGCGCAGGCCCGCCAGGTCGATCACCTTGCCGCGGTTCTCCGAGAGCGCCGACCAGAACGGCTGCGGCAGCGGCTTGCCGACCCATGCGGCGTGGTCGGGCAGGCGGAGCAGGATGACGCCGTCCCGATCCGCGACGATCAGCGCGGCGTCGGGAGGCAGCCCGGCCCGGGCCTGGTGTCCGGCGAGGTGGTCCAAGTCGATGCTGGCCACCACGACGCCGGTCGGCCGGCCGCCGGCTCCCGGGATGGCCTGGGCGAACTGCCAGGTCGGCTTGCGGGTGATCCGCCCCGTCACGAACCCGCCGACCGCGAAGCCGCCCGTGCGCATCGCGTCCCGGAAGTAGCCGCGGTCGGCCAGGGTGTAGGCGCCGCGCGGGGAGCCGAGGGTGTTGCAGACGATGGTGCCGTCGGCATCCGCCACCCCGAAGAAGAACGCGCCCGGGACCTTCCCGAGCAGGGTCCTGAGATAGGCCGTGCAGGTGTCGGGGTCCTTGCCCTGGATCTCCGGGACCTCGGCCAGGATGCCGAGAACCTGCCGGGTGCCGCGCCCGAACTGGCCGAGGTCGGCGGCGACGCTGCGGGCGGCGCGCATCGCCTCGTCGCGCACGGCCTCGCCCCGCGCGGCGCGCAACGCGAACTCGTTGTAGCCCTGGATCGCGAGGGCGGGCACGAGCGCGAGCGTGACGAGGCCGACGATGCGTTTGGTCAGCGACATGACGGGATCGGCCGAGCGCTCGGGCTGCGCGCGATGGGCATCGCGGCGCGGTGACCGCACAGATAGGCCGGTCGGCCGCCGCGCCAAGGCGCGATGCACGCGCAGGCCGCGCCCGCCCGCACCTCAGGCCGCGGCGGCATCGGGGATCTCCTGCATCGACGCGAGGGGGGCCTCCAGCCGGCAGACGAGGCCCGTCCGTGCGTAGGTGAGCGTGACCTCGCCGCCGACCTCGGCGGCGAAGCTGCGCTCGATCAGGCGCGATCCGAAGCCGCGGCGCGCCGGCTGGACCAGGATCGGCGGGCCGCCCTGCTCGGACCAGACCAGGGAGAACCGCGGGGCGTCGCCGGCATGGGCCACGTGCCAGCGCAGGTCGACGACGCCCGCGTCGTTCGAGAGCGCGCCGTACTTGGCGGCGTTGGTGGCGAGCTCGTGCAGGGACAGGGCGAGCGACAGGGCGGGCTTGGCCGCCAGGAGCACGTTGGGCCCGCTGGTGCGCAGGCGCGCGGCCATCGCCCCGAGATGCACGCTCAGAGCCCCGTCCACGACGTCCCCGATCGGGGCGGCCGTCCAGCTCGCGGCGGTCAGGATGTCGTGCGCTCGGCCGAGCGAGATCAGCCGGGCGGCGAACGCCTCCCGCATCTCGTTGACGTCGGTCGAGCCGCGCAGGGTCTGGCTGGCGATGGCCTGCACCAGGGCGAGGGTGTTCTTGACCCGGTGCTGCAGCTCGCCGGTCAGCAGGCGCTGGTGCTCCTCGGCCTTCCGGCGCTCGGAGATGTCGAGCATGGCGCCGATCATCCGAACCGCCCGGCCGGTCGCGTCGCGGATGACGTAACCCCGGTCGAGGACGTAGGCGTAGGAGCCGTCCGCGCGCAGGAAGCGATACTCGTCGGTCCAGGCCGTGCCGGTGCCGTCGATGATCGCGTGGATGGCGGCGTCGACGCGCCCGCGGTCCTCGGGATGGATCTGCCCGATCCACCAATCCCCCGTCGGGTCGACGGCGTCCGGGGCGTGGCCGTAGGCGGCCTGGAGCGCCTCGTTCCACAGCACGTGATTGCTGGCGAGGTCCCAATCCCAGATCGCGTCGTTGGTGGCGCGCGATGCCAGCCGATAGCGCTCCTCGGTCTCGCGCAGGACCTGCTCGGCCCGCCGCGCGACGGTGATGTCGCGCGCCGTCCCGATGAGCCGCAGGGGCCGCCCGTCCTCGAACAGGGTCTGCCCCTTGGCGGACACCCAGCGCTCGATGCCGTCCTCCGGCGCCACGGTGCGGTAGGTGATGTCGTAGGTCCCGTCGCCCGCCGGATCGATCGCGGCGCCGACCGCCGCGTCCGCCGCGGCGCGGTCGTCCGGGTGCAGGCGGGCGAGGTAGACGTCGAGGTTCACCGCGGCATCGGGACCGAGGCCGAAGAAGGAGCGCGTGCGGGCATCCCACTTCAGGACGTCGGCGACGAGGTCGTAGTCGAAGATCCCGGTTCCCGTCGCCTCGACGGCGAGGCGCAGCTGCTCGCGCGCGCGGCGCAGGTCCTCCTCCACCTGGCGGCGGTCGTGGATGTCGCTGGTGCTGCCGAGCCAGCCCACGACCGATCCGGCGCCGTCCCGCATCGGCTCGGCCCGGATCAGGAACCAGCGATAGGCGCCGTCGGCCCGACGCAGCCGCGCCTCCGTGTCGTAGACGGTCTCGCGGGTGCGCGCCGCCTCCCACGTCTCCAACAGCCCCGGCCGGTCGTCGGGATGGATCGCTTCGGCCCAGCCGAGCGGCAGCGCGTGCTCCGCCGTCTGCCCGGTATAGGCGTACCAGCGGTCGTTCAGGTAGCTGAGGCTGCCGTCGGGATTGCCGAACCAGATCACGGTCGGCGCGAGCTGGGTCAGGGTCTGGAAGCGCGCCTCGGCGACCTTGCGCTCGTGGATGTCGAGCGAGGTGCCGATCCAGCTGCGCACGGTCCCGTCCGCATCGCGGATCGGGCGTGCGCGGGACAGGAACCAGCGGTACATCCCGTCGGCCCGCCGCAGCAGGAACTCCACCTCGTAGTCCCGGCCGTCGCGGGAGGCGGCGAGCCAGGCGCGACGGGTCGCGTCGCGGTGGTCGGGATGGATCACGCCCATCCAGCTCGTCTCCCCGGTCTCGTTCGCGGGTAGTCCGGTATAGGCGTACCAGTAGGCGTTGCAGTAGGTGACGTTGCCGTCGATGTCGCCGAACCAGACCACCTGAGGGCTGACCTCGACGAGGGAGCGGTAGCGCAGCTCGCTCGCCTCCAGCGCCGCACCGGCGTCGCGTTCCCGGGTCCGGTCGCGCAGGATCTTGAGGAAGCCGACGGTTCGCCCATCGTCCGACCGGAGGGGCATCATCTTGCCCGAGGCCCAGAACCGGCTGCCGTCCTTGCGCACGTGCCAGCGCTCGTCGGGCGCGCTGCCGTTCTTTTCCGCGAGCCGCATCTCGATCTCCGGCCGCCCGCTCGCGCGATCGTCCGGCGTGAAGAACGCGTCCACCGCCCGGCCCAGCATCTCGGCTTGGGTCCAGCCGAGGGTGCGCTCGGCGCCCGTGTTCCAGCGGGTCACGCGGCCCGCCGCGTCGGTCGCGACGATGGCGTAGTCTGTGGCGCCGTCGACGATGCGCTCGTGCAGGAGGCGCTGCTCCTCCTGCGCCCGCAGCGACCGGCGCAGCTCCATCTGCGCCATGGTCTGGCGGGCGAGGCGGGCGAGGCCCTTGCGCTGGCGCTCGGTCAGCTGGTGCGGCTTGGTATCGAGGACGCAGACCGTGCCGATGGGATGGCCGTCGGCGGTCTTGAGCAGGGCGCCGGCGTAGAAGCGCAGGCCCGGGTCCCCGACGACGAGCGGGTTGTCCTCGAAGCGCGGGTCGTGGCGCGCGTCGGGGACGTAGAGGAAGTCCTCCTGCAGGATCGCCTGCCGGCAGAACGAGCTCTCCAGCGGCGTCTCGCGGACGCCGAGCCCGACCTCGGCCTTGAAGAACTGGCGCCCGTCGCCGATCAGGTTGACGACCCCGATCGGCACCTCGCACAGCTCGGCGGCCGCTTCCGCGATCTCGTCGAAATCCTGCTCGCGCGGCGTATCGAGCATGCGATAGCGATCGAGGGCGCCGAGACGCGCGGCCTCCGTCTCGCGGGCGGGGGGACGATTCATGTCACCGATTTTATCTGGAACGGTCTGGTCGGTCTCTCAGAGTCGGTGCGCGACGGCGGAAATATGACCGCTCGCCTGTCGTTCCGACCGGTGGGCGATCGTCGAGCGCCGCCGCTCGACGCTTCGAACTCGCACGCCCGCTCGGCCGCGTCGCACGGTCTTTTCGGTACAATCCGCCCCGAAAGCCGACGCGCCGGTCGGGGGGGCCGCCCACCCGACCCGAGACGGCCCGGCGTCTCGATACGGGACAGCCGGGCATGGTCCGATCCTACGCACGCTTAAATCCGATCGCGGTATCCCGCATCCGGGCCGCGTCGCGTTTCGGCCCAGGCTGGTGAGATCCGGGGTTCCCCCGCCCCGTGAGCGGATCGGGGCGGGGCCGAACCGAGGGCGGCCGGCGTTCCAGGGCCGAGGCGGCCCGGTCGAGGACGCGGCATCTCGCCCGGTCGGGCAACTTCCGCGAGTCGCCCCACGTTTGAGGGCATGACCCAGCAACCTCCGCTTCGGTTCGACCCCTCCTTCGAGACCGTCCCGGCGGACGAGGACGAGATCCAGCGGGGCCTGACCGAGGCCATGCTCTCGATCCAGCGGAAGACGCATGCCGACACCGGCTACGCCCACCGGGCCGTCCACGCCAAGGCGCACGGCTACCTGAAGGCACGATTCGAGGTCCTGCCCGGCCTTCCGCCGGCCCTCGCCCAGGGCCTGTTCGCGGCGCCGGCCAGCTACGAGGCGATCCTGCGGTTCAGCACCACGCCGGGCGACATCCTCGACGACCGGGTGTCCACCCCGCGGGGGGCCGCCTTCAAGGTCCTGGGCGTTCCCGGCCCGCGCCTGCCGGGCAGCGAGGGCGAGACCACCCAGAACTACGTGCTCGGCAACTCGCCCGCGTTCCAGATCGGCACCGCCGAGGGCTTCCTGCGGCAGCTCAGGCCGCTGGCCGCGACCACCGGGCGTGCCGAGCCCCTCAAGCGGGCGGTGTCGGCCGTGACGCGCACCGCGGAGGCCGCGCTCGAGATGGTCGGGGGCAAGTCCGCCACGCTGACCACCCTGGCCGGCCAGGCGAAGACCCATCTACTGGGCGACAGCTTCTTCTCCCAGGCCGCGCTCCTGCATGGCGCGTATTTCGGCAAGGTGGCGCTTTCGCCGGTCTCCTCCGACCTCGTCGCCCTGTCGGAGCGGCCCCTCGACCTCGCCGGCCGTCCCGACGGGATCCGCGAGGCCGTCCGGGACTTCTTCCGCACCTGCCCGGCCGTCTGGGAGCTGCGGGTGCAGCTGGCGACGGACATCGAGGCGATGCCGGTCGAGGACGCCGCGGCGATGTGGTCCGAGGACGAGAGCCCCTATCGCCCCGTCGCCCGCATCACCGCCGCGCCGCAGGACACGTGGTCGGACGCGATGCGCGCCGCCGTCGAGGACCGCCTGGCCTTCAATCCGTGGACCGGCCTGGCCTCGCACCGGCCGCTCGGCTCGATCATGCGAGCCCGGCGCCCGGCCTACGCCGCCGCCCGCGAATACCGGTCCCGCAACAACCGGGTCGAGATCGCCGAGCCGACGGCCTTTCCCGTCGCCTGAGGCCTCTTCCTCCGCCGGCCGGTCAAGCCGACGGCACGGAAGGCCGGCTCAGGCGGCGAGCGCCCCGGGATGATCCGCCGCGATCCACCGCCCGCGCCCGCCGCCCTTGGCGGCATACAGCGCGCGGTCGGCCCGGTTCAGGACCTCCTGCGGATCGGCCCCGACCTCCGGCGCATGGGCGATGCCGACGGAGATCCCGATCTCCGCGCTGCCGCCGGACAGGCGGTAGGGGCGGCCGACCTCCGCGACGATCCGAGACGCCAGGGCGCGCGCCCGTTCGGGCGTCGCGTCGACCTCCAGCAGCACGGCGAATTCGTCGCCGCCGAGACGATAGGCGCTCGCCTGCCCTTCGATGGCCTGGCGAAGGCGGTCCGCGACCCGAGCCAAGAGCGTATCGCCGGCGGCGTGGCCCATCGTGTCGTTCACGGACTTGAAGCGATCGAGGTCGAGGTAGAGCACCGCGCAGGGCTCGCCCGTGCCGCCCGGCCGGCGGCAGGCGCGATCGAGCTGCGTGCCGAAGCTGGCGCGGTTCGGCAGGCCGGTCAGGCCGTCATGCGCCGCGGTCCAGGCGACGGCGCGCCGTGCCAGGATCTTGTCGATGACGGTGCCCTCCAGGTGCAGGCAGGCTTCGGCGTAGGCCACCAGCATCAGGATCAGGAACCAGCCTCCGAACCAGCAGCCGAATTCCGGCCGCCGGGTCAGGGCGACGATGCAGGCGATCAGCATGATGTAGGCGGTCGTCACCGGGATCCACGGGATCACGGAGGAGCGGGTCGCCGCGCCGACGCAGAAGCTGAGGATGATGCCGAAGAACAGGATGAAGAAGTCCAGGCGGTCGATCGCTGCGGCGCGCAGCGCGAGCAGGGCGAGGCAGATCCCGGTGCCGACCATCATCGCGCCGAAGGTCCGGCCGCAGGCCCGCGCGACGCGAAACGTCATGTCCTGCGTCCGCGTGCGCTTGAACCGCCGGATCGAGGCGACGCGGCAGAGGGTGGCGGCGGATGCGAGCGCGCCCAGCGCCGCCTCGACGAGGCCGCCGGTCGCGAGCGCGAAGGCGAGGCTGGCCGCCGACACGGTGATCGCGAGGATCGCCACCTGCGGCAGGGACGAGTACAGCAGGAAGACGAGCTCGGTCTGCACGTCGTCGGGCAGGTCCTGGCGGCTCGTGAGTCTGCGTGTCATGCCTTACTATCGCGGGCAAGGTCTTTCGAAATGGTAGCCGCGATTTGACAGTCGCGAGGCGTCAAGCGAGCCTACAGAGGCCTGATTTGTCGGATGTGCGATAGATCAGGCGACCATCAAGCCGGTGCCGGCCCGTGGGGCGCGTCGTCGTCGTCGGCGTCCCGGCGGTCCCTCAGGCGCCGGGGCCGTCGGCTGCCAGGCGGCGCGCGATCGCCTCGAACATCCCGGTATCCTCGCCCACCATGGCGCCCATCGCGGCCATGCGCTGGACCACGGTCGCGGTGATCTCCTCCTCGACCGTGCCCTCGGCATAGGCGTAGTGGATCGTCGCCGCCTGCCCGTCCCGGTGGCAGCGTCCCTCGATCTGAGCGAGCTGGATCGCGCTGTGGCGCATGTCGTGGATCACCAGGGCCCGCGTGCGCTCGCCGCCCGGCAGCTCGTCCTGATGGAGCGAGATCGACTCCGTCACGGTGAACACGACGACGTCGAGCCGACCGGTCTGGAAGGCCCGGCGCACCGCCTCGTTCGCCTCGGCATCCTGCCGCCCGTCGATGGTGCCGACCTGCCAGCCGCGCTGCTCCAGGGCCGCCTGCAGAGCCGCACCGGTCTCGAGGAACGCCACGGAGATCGCGACCTGCTCGCCCGCGCCGAGGAGAAGCTCGGCGAAGTCGCACGTTCCCGCCACGCGCAGCAGGCTCGCCTTCTGCCGGAAGCGCAGATCCGCCGCCCACCCGGCCGGGCGCCGGTGGCTGCCGCCGAGCAACCCGAATTCCTGGCGGAACGCGCGCCACGTCGCCTGGTACAGGCGGCGGGCCTCCGCCGTCAGGGCCGTCGGCGCCAGGGCGCGCTGAACCTCCGGCCAGCCGGCGATGTCGCCCGGGCGCCGCCGCAGCCCGATCGCGCGCGGGCCGGTGTAGAGCAGGTCGGCCATGACGGCGCAGTCGCGCGCATTGCTGGTCCACGACCAGTTCACCCAACGGCCCTTGGCCCGGCCGATCCCGAGGCGCTGCATCAGCGTCCGGAACTCGGCGAGGGTCGCGGTCGGCGCGTCGGCCGCCTCGCCGAGGAGGCGTCCGAGATAGGAGAGCTCGTGGGGCGCCTGCCCGGCCGTCGCGCTCACGTAGCCGGTGAACACCGCCGCGTCGGCCAGGTGGCGGCACACCAGGCTCTGCTGGCTGTAGGGATTGCGCAGCCGGTGGCTCTCGTCGAACACGACGAGGGGCCAGGTCCGGCGCAGGCTTCCGTTCTTGGCCAGCGCGTTGTTCCTGGCGCGCGCCGACCGGCGGGTGCTCGCGGGCGGCGGCGCCATCAGGGACTTGGTGCGCTCGTAGTTCACGAGGGTCACCGCCTTCTCCGGCAATCCCGAACCGGCGATCGTGCGACGCCATTGCGGCATCGCGCCCTTCGGGCAGACGATCAGCACCTCGCCCTCGGGCATCCGCGCGAGCGCGCTCCAGATCGAGAGCGTCTTGCCCAGGCCCGTCGCGTCGCCGAGCAGGAAGCCCGGACGGCCGGCGGCCCGCGCGGCCAGGATCGCGTCGGCGGCTGCGGCCTGATGCGGGCGCGGGACCAGCGTCGCCTGGAAGCGGGGCGCCGGCGCGCCGGCGAGGGCGATGCCGTCGAGGTGCTTATCCACCCTGTCGTGACCGCGCGACGCTGTTCGCACCGGAACCCGTTTGCCTTCGACGGATTTCAGAACATATCATGAACGAGATTCGACCCGGTCGCTCAGGGAGTTGCACCGCCATGGCACGCTACCGTTTCCATTGCACGAACGGCCTGGAATGCGTCGTCGACACGGTCGGCAAGGACATCCGCTTGCCGGACAGGCTGCCCGCCAAGGCGCGCGGTGTCGCCGAAGCCCTGATGGTCACGCTCGACGGGCAGACGGATTGGGCAGAGTGGCAGGTGAGCGTGCACGATCTGAAGGGACGCAAGGTGCTGGCGCTTCCCTTCCGGCCGCCCGGCGACCACCTCCGGCAGGACATCTGAGCTTACGGCGTCGCCTCTCGCGCAAGCGGCCTTCGTCGCCCCGGGCGATGGATGCCACCGCGCACGGCGCCGTCGCATGGCGGCGCGAGGCGCGACGAGATCCCGAACGGAGTGACGCCATGACGAGCCTTCCCCAGCTTCCGCCCGAGGCGTTCCTCAAGCGGGACCAGGCGCCGGACGCCCTGTTCTACGCCCAGCCCCGGTTCGTCACCCACATCGACGACGCGGCGATCGCGGCCGTGACGGACCTCTACCGCGCCCTGCTCCCGGCCGGCGGCCGCCTCCTCGACCTGATGTCGAGCTGGGTCAGCCACCTGCCTCCGGAGATCGCCTACGCCGCCGTGATCGGGCACGGCCTCAACGGGCGCGAGCTCGCGGCCAATCCCCGCCTGACGGCCTCGTTCGTGCAGGACCTCAACGGCGACCCGGCCCTGCCGCTGGAGGCGGGCAGCATCGACGCCGTCCTCGTCTGCGTCGGGGTGCAGTACCTGCAGGATCCGGTCGCCGTGCTGCGCGAGGCCGCGCGGGTGCTGCGCCCGGACGCACCCGTGATCATCACCTTCTCGAATCGCTGCTTTCCGACCAAGGCCGTGGCGATCTGGCAGGCGCTCGGCGGCGACGATCAGGCGCGGCTGATCGATCTCTATCTCCGCCAGGCCGGCTTCCCGACCGTCGAAACCCGTGTCGTCCTGCCGGAAGGCGGCCCTGGCGATCCGCTGCGCGCCGTGATCGGCCGGACCGCGCCGTAGAGCGCGGCGCGAGGATCGGGCTTCGGTCCCGCCCGCACGCTTCGGCGGCCCGTGACGGGAGCGGTCGCGACGCCTTCAGACCCTGCGTCGACCCAAGGCTCGCAGGACGGCGGGAACGCCGCCGGCCGACAGGCTCGGGGGGCGTGCGCGCCGCCGATCCGCAGGATCGCAGAAATGCTGATGGCGGGCCTCAACCCGTTGTCGCGGCAGCGTTATCGCGGCCGGACCTCACCTGACGATCGACCACCAGGAAAGCCTGGTGGAGCTGAGCGGGATCGAACCGCTGACCTCCGCAGTGCGATTGCGGCGCTCTCCCATCTGAGCTACAGCCCCGTCCAAGGCGCCGGCCTTTTAGGCTTGCGCCGATCGAACTGTCAATTCCCGATTCCCGCTGCCGTCGCGTCGCCGTTCCGGCGTCCCGCGCGGGCGCACGAGGACACGTGTTTCGCGCATGAATTCCTTGATCTGGCTCTTCGACACCGTCGTCCAGCTCTTCATCTACGTCCTCATCGCCAGCGCGATCCTCAGCTGGCTCGTCGCCTTCAACGTGGTGAACGTGCGCAACCCGATCGTCTCGCAGATCGGCGAGGTGCTCTACCGGATCACCGAGCCGGTGCTGCGCCCGATCCGCAACCTGTTGCCAAACCTCGGCGGCGTCGACATCTCGCCGATCATCCTGATCCTGCTGCTGCTGTTCGTGAGCCGCCTGCTGCACGAGTTCGTGCCGGCCGACCCCTACGTCTACGCCCGCTGACGGCCGGTCCCGCGATCCTCAGGATCGTGGGACCCGCGCGCCGGCGGCCGACCCGCCGCACACCGTCCTCGAAACCGTCGCGCCCGGACGCGGAGATCCCCGAGCCCCATGAAGACCAATCCCGGCCGCTTCTTCGAGGATTACCGCCTCGGCGAGACCATCCGCCACGCCACGCCCCGCACGGTGACCACCGGCGACGTCGCGCTCTACACCGCCCTCTACGGCCCGCGCTTCGCGGTGCAGTCGTCGGACGCGTTCGCGCAAGGCATCGGCTACCCGCGCAGCCCGCTCGACGACCTGCTCACCTTCCACGTGGTGTTCGGCAAGACCGTGCCGGACATCTCGCTCAACGCGCTGGCCAACCTCGGCTACGCCGAGGGCGGGTTCCGCCGTCCGGTCTATCCGGGCGAGACCCTGTCCACCGTCTCCGAGGTGATCGGCCTCAAGGAGAGCTCGAACCGCCAGACCGGCGTCGTCTACGTGCGCTCGACCGGCTCGGACGCCAAGGGCGAGACCGTGCTGAGCTATTGCCGCTGGGTGCTGGTGCGCAAGCGCGACCCGCAAGCCGCGATCGCCGAGGAGCACGTGCCGAGCTTCGCCAAGGTGGTCGACCCGGCCGACCTCGCATGCGCCCTGCCCCCGCTCGACGTCTCGGCCTACGATCTCGACCTCGCCGGCAGCCCGCATCGGTTCTCCGATTACGCGGTCGGCGAGAAGATCGACCACGTCGACGGCATGACCGTCGAGGAGGCCGAGCACCAGATCGCAACGCGCCTCTACCAGAACACGGCCAAGGTGCATTTCGACGCGCTGAGCGGCAAGGAGACCCGCTTCGGCCGGCGCCTGATCTACGGCGGCCACGTGATCTCGCTGGCCCGCGCCCTGAGCTTCAACGGGCTCGCCAACGCCTTCGCCATCGCGGGCATCAACGCCGGCCGGCACGTGGCGCCGCTGTTTGCCGGGGACACGGTCTACGCCTGGAGCGAGGTGCTCGACACGGCCGAGACCGGTCGCGGCGACGTCGGCCTGCTGCGGCTGCGCACGGTCGCCACCAAGAACCAGCCCTGCGCCGCGCATCCCGGCCGCGAGGGCGACGGCTACCACCCGAGCGTCATCCTCGACCTCGACTACTGGGCCTTCATGCCGAAGTGACGGCCCGCCCCGGGCGCGTCCCGCACCGGCTTCAGGCGCTGCGGGAGAAGGCTTTGGCGGGAACGGGCTCGGCGAGGCGACGTCCCAGGAGATCGCCCGGCACCGGCCGGCCGTAGCGGTACCCTTGCGCGTAGCGGCAGCCCATGCCCATCAGCGCCGCCTCCTGCTCCGGCGTCTCGATCCCCTCGGCGATGACGATCAGGTCGAGGCTGCGGCCGATGTCGAGCACCGCCTTCACGATGGTCGCGTCGTGGGCGTCGTGGAGCACGTCGCGGACGAAGCCGCGGTCGATCTTCAGCTTGGTGAGCGGGAAGCTCTTGAGGGTGGAGAGCGAGGCGTAGCCGGTGCCGAAATCGTCGAGCGCGATGCCGACGCCGAGGGCCCGCAGGCGCCGCAGCGGCTCCAGCGTGGCGGGTGCGTCGACCAGCGCGATCATCTCCGTCACCTCCAGCTCCAGGATCTCCGGCGGCAGCCGGTGCCGCGCCAGGGCCTGGATCACCACCTCGGCCAGGGTGCCGGCGCGGATCTGCGCGTCGAACAGGTTCACCGCCACGCCGATCCGCGGCAGGCCGGCCTTGCGCCACGCGGCCGCCTGGCGGCAGGCCTCGTCGAGGCACCACTGGCCGAAGCGGGTCGCCAGGGTGCTCGCCTCGATCGCCGGCAGGAACTCGGCCGGCGCGAGCAGCCCGCGGGTCGGGTGGTTCCAGCGGATCAGGGCCTCGACGCCGCGCAGGCGCCCGGTCGCGAGCTCGATCTGCGGCTGGTAGTGCAGGGCGACCTCGCCGGCGGCGAGGCCGTCGAGGAGCGCATCCTGCAGGTCGCGCCGGGTCTTGGCCGCATCCCGCATCGCGGGGGTGAAGGCGCGGTAGCCGCGCGGGCCCATGTGGCGGGCGCGCTCGAGGGCGAGGTCGGCCGCCGCCATCAGCTCGGCCGCGTCGGCCCCGTCGCGCGGCGCCTGCGCGGCGCCGATCCGCGCGCCGACATGCAGGACGTGGTGGCCGACGGTGACAGGTTCGGCGAGCGCGGCGAACAGGGCTTCGGCGCAGGCTTCGGTGCCGGCCTCGAGATCCGCCTCGCCGGGCGCCTCGGTCGCGGCCAGCAGCACGGCGAGCTCGTCCTCGCCGAGGCGGGCCAGGAGCGTCCCCGGCGGCAGGCGTCCGGCCAGCCGCACCACCAGCGCCTCCAGCAAGGCCGCCCCGATGCCCGAGCCGAACCCGTCGGTCACGGCCCGCAGGCCGTCGACCCCGAGGGTCAGCAGCCCGACCGGTCGGCGCGCGGCGAGGCGCGCATCGATCTCTCCGGATAGGCGGACCCGGTTCGGCAGGCCGGTGCCGGGGTCCTCGTGGGCGAGCCGGAGCAGGCACGCGTTGCGGCGGCGGCGGTCCGAGATGTCGCGCATCACCGCGCCGACGCCCATCGCGGCGCCCTCCCCCCAGGCGCAGAGCGACAGCTCGATCGGCACCTCGCTGCCGTCGGCGCGCAGAGCCGTCACCTCGACGGAACGGCCGGCGAGCTTGGGAGGGCCGCCGGCGGTGAGCGCACCCATGCCGGCGACGTGGTGCCCGCGCAGGCGCAGCGGCACGATCGAGGCCACGTCGCGCCCGGCCAGGGCACCGGCGGGGTAGCCGAGCAGCGTCTCGCAGGCGGGGTTGGCGAAGGTGATCTGGCCGGTCGCGTCGGTGGTGATCAGCGCCGAGCTCGTGGCGGCGACGAACCCTTCCGCGTCCCGCTGCGCCATCGTCCGCCGCCCCTGCGCCAGCACCGCGACGGCGAGGTCGGACAGCCGCGCCAGCCGCCGGCGCGTGCGGTCGGCCAGGGGCGGCCGCGGCGCCGGGTCGGCGACGCACAGCACCCCGAGGCAGGTGCCGTCGCGGTCGATCAGCGGCGCGCCGGCGAAGAAGCGGATCGCGCCGCCGCCGGCGGAGCCGGCACGGAACTGCGGATCGATCGCCGCGTCGGGGACGACGAGGACGTCGCCCCGGGCGATCGCACGGTCGCGGAAGGGCGCGAGCGCGTTCGCTTCCTCCGCTCGCGGCCCGATCGGCGCCCCGGCGCCGAGGATGGCGGCGATCGGCGCCTCGAGAAGGTCCGCGGCCAGGTCGATCAGGCCCTGCAGCGACGCCTCGACCGACGCCGTCCGCGCGTCGCGCATCGCCGCTGAGCCTGCTCGATCATCCGCCATGCGAAACCGTCCCGGACGCCCGATCGGGCGCGGACGGCAGGATTTCACGGCAAACGCTGTCAAAGACTTAAAATTACAATCTTGAATTGTAATTTTGTCGGTCGAGGCGACGGCTGCCCAGGCGAAGCCCTTCGTAACGGCGGGACGAAGACCGGCGCCCCATCCCGCCGCCATCAACCATCAGTTGCGAACGATCACCTTGGTGCCGACGCGGACGCGATCGTAGAGGTCGACCACGTCCTTGTTGGTCATCCGGATGCAGCCGGAAGAGACGGCGGCGCCCATGGTCTCGGGCTCGTTGGAGCCGTGGATGCGATAGAGCGACGAGCCGAGATACATCGCCCGGGCCCCGAGCGGGTTGTCCTGGCCGCCGGCCATGAAGCGGGGCAGGTCCGGGCGGCGGGCGAGCATCTGCGACGGCGGCCGCCACGACGGCCATTCCTTCTTCATCGTGACGCTCTTCTCGCCCGACCACGAGAAGCCCTCGCGCCCGACGCCCACGCCGTAGCGCACCGCTTCGCCGCCGCCGAGCACGTAGTAGAGCCGGCGCTGGCTCGTCGAGACGACGATGGTGCCGGGCTTCTCCTTGCCCTTCCAGGCGATGGTCTCGCGCGGGATCGCCTGGGTGCGGAAGATGTTCATGAAGTCGGCGATCGGCCCGGCATCGAACGGGTTCGCGTGCGCCGCGCCGGCGCCGAGCGCGAGCCCGGCAGCGAGGCAGAGTGTGGCGATGCGGCGTGTCATGCTGGTCCTCCGGTGGTTCGTTCGATCCGCTGCCGAGTAGGCGGGCATTGCGGCAAGCGGCGGACGTCGGATGCGTTGGGGGCCCGGAACGCGCCGCCTGTGGGATCGCCGCAACACTTCCTGCGGGTGGATCGCGGCCTGCCGACCCGGAAAGCCCTCCACCCGGCCGGAGGCGGAGGGCGATTGGTTCCCGGATTTCTCGCAGACCCTCTCGACAAGATGTCGCAGCCGGTTGTGCCGCGATGGGGCAGAGCCTTTATGGGAGCCGTGACATGCCCCTCCGAAATCGCTGCGCCGGCCCGCGTGGCCGCTCGTGCCACGATGCTGCGGGTGCTCGTCGCTCTCGTGGTCGGCGTGCTGCTGCTCGTCGTCGGTCTCCCTCGGGAGGCCGGTGCCGCCGTCTCGGGCAGCGGCTCGACGCTGACGGCTCCCCGGTCGGTCCTGGCCGACGCCGCCGACGCTTCGGTCGACATGGTCGCGCCGCACGCGGTCGAGGCCGACGATTGGGCCGGACGCCCGGCCTCCGCCGATCCGCTGCCGCACCTCCTCCGATGCCTGTCCGGATCCGCCTTCGTTCCACGCGGCCGCGCCGTCGTGCGCGCCCGGGCTTCCGCACCGCCCGACCGCCCGCCCCGGCTCGCCTGAAGGGCCGACGGCGCGGACTTTCCGCCCGTTGTCGCGGGATCGCCAAGATGTCCTGCGAAAGCGGGGGGCTCGCGCTGTCCTCGCGGTTGCCCCGACCCCTCGAGCGGGCGACCGTTGCCGAACGATCCGGCACCACGCGCCACCGACACACACCGGACGGCCGAGCCTCACCTCGGCCTTCCCCGAGATGCGTTTCGCAGGAGCGACCCGACCTTGACCTTCTCCCTGTCCGCCCGCCGGATGCGCCCTGCCTCGCTCGGTTTCGGGGTGTTTCTCGTCGCGCTCTCCGCCTGCAACCAGAAGCAGGCCTCGGCCCCGGTCCCGCCTCCGCCGCCGGAGGTCAGCATCGTCACGGTGGCGCCCCAGGCGATCCCCTACGTCCGCGACCTGCCCGGCCGCGTCGCGCCGATGCGGATCGCCGAGGTGCGGTCCCGCGTCTCCGGCCTCGTGGTGAAGCGGCTGTTCGAGCAGGGCAGCCAGGTCAAGGAGGGCGACGTCCTCTACAAGATCGACCCGGCACCGTATCAGGTCGATCTGATGAGCGCCGAGGCCGCGCTGGCGCGTCAGGAGGCGGCCCTGGTCCTCGCCAACCAGCAGGCCGAGCGCCTCGAGACGCTGCTCACCCGCCAGTCGGCGAGCCAGGCCCAGTACGACACCGCCTTCGCCGGCAAGAAGCAGGCGGAGGCCGAGGTCGCCGGCGCCCGGGCGACCCGCGATCGGGCCAAGCTCAACCTCGATTGGACGGATGTGCGCGCGCCGATCTCGGGCCGCATCGGCCGGGCGCTGCTCACCGAGGGCACCCTGATCGAATCCGGCACCACCGGCGTGCTCGCCACGATCCAGCAGCTCGACCCGATCTACGTCGACATCACCCAGTCGGTCGGCGAGCTGAACAAGCTCCGGCGCGATCTGGCCAGCGGCGAGCTCTCGCGGCTGGAGCGCGATTCCGCCAACGTCCACCTGATCATGGACGACGGCGCCCTCTACCCGATGGCGGGCCGGCTCCTGTTCTCGGACGTCACTGCCGACCCGAGCACCGGCCAGGTGACGCTGCGCGTGCAGATCCCCAACCCGCACGACGAGCTGTTCCCCGGCATGTACGTGCGCGCCCGGATCAAGCAGGGCATCGATTCCGATGCGATCGCGGTGCCGCAGCAGGCGATCCAGCGCACCAACGACGGCAAGGCCGAGGTCTGGGTCGTCAAGGCGGACGACAAGGTCATGCTCCAGCCGGTCGAGGTCGGCCCGGTGGTCGGCACCAACTGGCTCATCCGCGACGGCCTCAAGGCCGGCGAGCGGGTGGTGATCGAGGGCTTCCAGAAGATCGTCGCCGGCCAGCAGGTGAAGCCGGTGGACAAGACGCCGCCGCACGAGACCGCCGAGGCCATGCCGCACGACGTCGACGAGGTCGCCGAAGCCGAGGCGAAGGTCGCCGAAGCCAAGATGGCCGAGGCCAAGGCCGCCGAGGCCCGGGCCGCCGAAGCCAAGGCGAGCGCGGCGAAGGCCGGCGCGATCAAGGCTTCGGACGGCAAGACTTCGGACGGCAAGGCCGAGGCCGCCGCCAAGACGCGCTGAGCAAGTTGCGCTGATCACGACGCGCCGACGACCGACCACCCGACAGGCTGATCCGGAACATCCATGGCACGCTTCTTCATCGACCGGCCGGTCTTCGCCTGGGTCGTCGCGCTGTTCATCATCCTCGGCGGCGCGCTCGCGCTGCCGCTGCTGCCGGTGGCGCAGTATCCGGTGATCGCGCCGCCGGCGATCGCCCTGTCGACCGCCTATCCCGGCGCCTCGGTGGAGAGCCTCTACACAGGCACGACCCGGCTGATCGAGGACGAGCTGAACGGCGCGGCCAACATCATGAGCTTCGAGTCGACGAGCGACTCGTTCGGCGCGGTCAACATCACCGCGACCTTCCAGCCCGGCACCGACCCGGCGCTGGCCTCGGTCGAGGTGCAGAACCGCCTCAAGCGCGTCGAGGCGCGCCTCCCGGCCGAAGTCCGCCAGCAGGGCATCCTGGTCGAGGAGGCGTCGGCCGCCACGCTCAACATCATCACCCTGGTCTCGACCGACGGGAAGATGGACGAGATCGGGCTCGGCGACTTCCTCATCCGCAACGTCATCAACGAGATCCGCCGCATTCCCGGGGTCGGGCGCGCGACGCTGTACTCGACCGAGCGCAGCCTTCGCATCTGGGTCGACCCGGACAAGCTGCGCGGGCTCTCGCTCACCGCCGAGAACGTGACGGACGCGATCCGCAACCAGAACATCCAGGTGGCGTCCGGCGCCGTCGGCGCGCAGCCGAGCCCGTACAGCCAGGCGATCACCGCGCCGATCATCGTCAAGGGCCAGCTCGCCTCGGTCGACGACTTCGGCGCGATCGTGCTGCGCGCCAACTCGGACGGCTCGAACGTGCGCCTGCGCGACGTCGCGCGGATCGAGCTCGGCGGCGATGCCTACCAGTTCTCGACCCGCCTCAACGGCGGCCAGGCCGCGGGCATCTCGGTGACGCTGGCGCCCGACGGCAACGCCCTGGAGACGGCGGGCGCCATCCGCAAGAAGATGGAGGAGCTGTCGCAGTTCTTCCCGCCGGGCCTGAAGTGGGACATCCCCTACGACATCACCCCCGCGGTGAAGGCCTCGATCGAGAAGGTGCTGCACACCCTCGTCGAGGCGGTGGTGCTCGTCTTCGTGGTGATGTTCCTGTTCCTGCAGAACATCCGCTACACCCTGATCCCGACCATCGTCGTGCCGATCGCCCTGATGGGCACCTGCTGCACGATGCTGCTCGCGGGCTTCTCCATCAACGTGCTGACGATGTTCGGCATGGTGCTGGCCATCGGCATCCTCGTCGACGACGCCATCGTCGTGGTCGAGAACGTCGAGCGCATCATGACCGAGGAGGGCCTGTCGCCGAAGGACGCGACCAAGAAGGCGATGGACCAGATCACCGGGGCGATCATCGGCATCACCCTGGTGCTGATCGCGGTGTTCATCCCGATGGCGTTCTTTCCCGGCTCGGTCGGCATCATCTACCGCCAGTTCTCGATCGCGATGGTGACCTCGATCGCCTTCTCGGCGGTGCTCGCGCTCTCGCTCACCCCCGCCCTGTGCGCGACACTGCTGAAGCCGGTCGCGAAGGGCCATGGCCATTCCAAGGGCGGCGTGTTCGGCTGGTTCAACCGCATCGTCGACCGCGAGACCAAGCGCTACGGCCGCGGCACCGCGTGGTTCATCAAGAAGTCCGGCCGGGTGATGATCGTCTACCTCGCGCTCGTCGCCGGCGTCGCCTTCGCCTTCGCGCGGCTGCCCGAGGGCTTCCTGCCGCTGGAGGACCAGGGCTTCTTCACCGTCGACATCCAGACCCCGCCCGGCGCCTCGTTCAACCGGACGCAGGCCGCCGTGCGCAAGGTCGAGGAGCATCTGCTGGCCCAGCCCGGCGTCGCCACGGTGACGATGCTGAACGGCTTCTCGTTCTCCGGCCAGGGCTCGAACACCAGCCAGGCCTTCGTGACGCTGAAGCCCTGGGGCGAGCGCGACGCGGCGAACGCGGCCTCGGCGCTCGTGGCCGGAACCAACAAGGCGCTCTCCGGCTATCGCGACGCGATCGTCGACGCGCAGGAGCCGCCGCCGGTGGACAACCTCGGCAACGCCGCCGGCTTCTCGTTCCGCCTCCAGGACCGCGCTCAGAAGGGCTACTCGGCGCTGCTCGCCGCGCAGGAACAGCTCCTGAAGCTCGCCATGCAGAGCCCGGTGCTGCAGAAGATGAAGATCGAGGGCCTGCCGCCGGCGCCCGAGGCCGAGCTCGTCATCGACCGCGAGAAGGCCGCCGCGCTCGGGGTGAAGTTCGAGGACATCAACGCGACGATCCAGGTCAATCTCGGCTCGGTCTACACCAACGACTTCCCGAACCGGGGCAAGATGCAGCGCGTGATCGTCCAGTCGGAGGATCTCCAGCGGATGCAGGCGACCGACATCCTGAACTACGGGGTGAAGAACGCCTCCGGCACGATGGTGCCGATGTCCTCCTTCGCCGACCTGAAATGGAGCGTCGGGCCGCAGCAGATCGTCGGCTTCAACGGCTACCAGTCGGTCCGCATCACCGGCGAGCCCAACGCCGGCTACACGTCGGGCGACGCGATCGCCGAGATGGAGCGGCTGATGGGCCAGCTGCCCAAGGGCTTCGGCTACACCTGGACCGGCCAGTCGCTGCAGGAGAAGCAGGCCGGCTCCCAGGCCTCGCTGCTGCTCGCGCTCTCGGTGCTGATCGTGTTCCTGTGCCTGGCCGCGCTCTACGAGAGCTGGGCGATCCCGGTCTCGGTGCTGCTGGTCATCCCGCTCGGCGTCATCGGCTCGGTGGCGGCGGTCTACCTGCGCGGCCTGCCCAACGACGTCTACTTCAAGATCGGGCTGATCACGATCATCGGCCTGTCGGCCAAGAACGCGATCCTGATCGTGGAGTTCGCCAAGGACTTGTGGAAGCCGGGCACCTCGATCGTCGACGCGACGATCGAGGCGGCGACGCTGCGGTTCCGCCCGATCGTGATGACCTCGCTCGCCTTCATCTTCGGCGTGGTGCCGCTCGCCATCGCCAGCGGCGCCGCCTCGAAGAGCCAGCAGGCGATCGGCACCGGCGTGATGGGCGGCATGATCTCGGCGACCATCCTGGCGGTGTTCTTCGTGCCGGTGTTCTTCGTGGTCGTGATGCGGCTCTTCCGCCGCAAGGACGTGCTCGCCGGCGAGAAGGCCGATGCCGCGACCCCGGCGGTGCGGGCGCCGGGCGGGCACGGCGTGCCGGCGGAGTAGCGCCGGACGGCATTCGGGCGCAGGCCCGATCGCCGTGCACTGGTCGCCGCGGGTACGTTGTTGATCGCGTGCCGCGCGGCACCGGGCGAGGACAATCCTCGTGGACGCTGTCGTAAGATCTCGGTAAGAATTGTGCCGAGGCAGGCAGCGTCGTCCGCGCTGCCGCCGCCATCCGCCGGGGAGTGCGCGATGTCGATCGGAGCCGGTGGAATCCTCAGGGCGACCCTGATGCTGAGCCTGGCGCTCGGCACGACGGCCGCCTCCGCGCAGACCGCCCCCAACGGCGCCTGGACCGATCCGCCGACGCGCAGCACCACGACCGCCGCGCCGCCGGCCGCGGCAATCCCCGCCGCTCCGGTGACGGAGCCGACAGCGAGCGCGGGCCGATCGGCGGACGAACGAGCCGCGTCGAGCCGGTCGGAGACGGCGGGCAGGGCCACGGCACCGGCGTCCTCGCCGGCCCGCCAGGCGGCAGTGCCGGTGCGCAAGCGGGTGCGCGAGGTCCGGCGCACGCATCCGCAGGTGATCGCCGCGACACCGCGTGCCCGGATCGCGACCCCGCGCGTCGTCGAGCGTCGCGAGGCGACGCGGCCGGTGATGCGCCGGGTCGCCGCGCGGGCCTACACCCCCCGGACGTTTTCAGCGCCGCCCTACCCGTACGCTCCGCTGCCGGTCGGGCGGGTGGTGGGCCCGAGCGATGGCGAGCGCAACCCGATCTTCGCCGAGGGCGACGACCGGATGCGCCGCATCGCGGCGGCGCAGGCCGCCGGCTACCTCGTCGTGCGTTCCCGCTCGGTGCAGTATCCGGATGGGCGGATGGTGCGCAGCTACCGGCCCTACGACGACGATGACGGGCTGGACTAGCGTGCGAGCGCCCTCGTTCGATCACGAGGGCGCTGACGATCCGCGTACGACCGCGCCGTGCTCGCGCAGTCCTCGAAGCCGGCCGCTGCGCTCAGCGGATGCGGCCGGGGCGGGTCGGCTCGAACACGATGCGGCGGTGGAAGGCGCACCAGCTCTTCCCCTCGGCGACCGGAGCGCCGCAGCACATCGCGCGATCGTTCGGCTCGCCGATGATGAACTTGCACACGAAGGCGCCCGACTGCGCGAACGGCACGCGCAACTCGGCGGACGGCTCGGTGATGGTCTCTGCTTCGCCGATCTGGGACATGCGGACGAGTTGGTTCATCGCACTAAAGCTCGCGGAATCTCATGCTGGCGCCGACGGCCGCCCGGCAGGGGGATGGTGAGAGAACGCCGCACCGTATCGAGCGATCCCGCAACGCACGATGCTCCGTGCCGTCGAGACGTTCGGTCCATACGGGTCCGGCGAAAATGCCGGCGCGACAGTGTCATGGTGTTGTTATAACTGGTCTTGTTCTCCGCGGAAACAAGACCGCCCCGCGCATCTTGCAACCGCGCACAGCCTTCAGGGTCTGACGCGGACGTAAGCCGGCGGCACCGGCGCGACACGATGTCTTGCCCTGCAGCATGGAGCATCGGCACGGGATCCGCGACGGTTGCGGCGGATCGGCGACGCCCGGGCGGGCTTCCCGACGAAGCCCGCCCTCGCGACCGCGCACCGTTCGGCGGGGCGTGCATCCGTCTCCACCCTGTGATTGAGTGGCGCCGACATCGCCCGCAACGACTTCCCGGACGCATCATGGCCGACACCGCGCTCGTCTCGACCGAATGGCTGCACCAGCGCCTGGATGCGCCCGACATCGTGGTGCTCGACGCCTCCTGGTACCTGCCCGCCGCCGGGCGCGACCCGGAGGCGGAGTATCGCGCCGCCCACATCCCGGGCGCGGTCCGCTTCGACATCGACGCGATGAGCGACACCGAATCCGGCTTGCCGCACATGATGCCGCGCCCGGAGGTGTTCGCCTCGCGGATGCGGGCGCTCGGCATTGGCGACGGGCTGCACATCGTCGTCTACGACGGGCACGGCCTGTTCTCGGCGCCGCGCGTGTGGTGGATGCTGCGCACCTTCGGCGTCCGCGACGTCTGCGTGCTCGACGGCGGCCTGCCGGCCTGGGTCGCGGCCGGCTACCCGACCGAGGACGGCGAGCCGCGGGTCCGCGACCGGCGCCATTTCACCGCCCGGCTCGACCACGGCGCCGTCGCCGACGCGGCCGACGTCGCCCGCGCGCTGGCCGGCGGCACCGCCCAGGTGGTCGATGCCCGCTCCGCGCCCCGCTTCCGCGGCGAGGAGCCGGAGCCCCGCCCCGGCGTCCGCCCCGGCCACATGCCCGGCGCCCGGAACCTGCACTACGCCGCGCTGCTGACCGACGGGCATCTCAAGGCGCCGGACGCGCTCCGCGCAGTCTTCGCCGAGAACGGTGTCGACCCCGACCGGCCGATCGTCACCACCTGCGGCTCAGGCGTCACCGCGGCGATCGTCGCCTTGGCGCTGGACCGCCTCGGCCGCCCGGCCCGCGCGCTCTACGACGGGTCGTGGTCCGAGTGGGGGGGCGATCCGAGCCGTCCCATCGCGACGGGCCCGGCCTGACCGACACCGGCGTCATCCGCGCGTCATCGAGCGCGGGGCATTTTTGCAACGTCGCGATCGGGAATGCGCAGGCCGGCAGGGCCGGGATTGCCGCAGTTATAGCCAATGCTATACCTCGCATCGGAACGTGCGGGGGATCAGGTCGATGCGGCATCGGGGCGAGGCGGACAGCGCCGGATCGATGGGCGTCGCCGGTCGCCGCGCGGCCTGGCTGATCGGTGCCTGCCTCCTCCCGGCGCAGGCCTTCGGCGCCGATCTCGCGGTCGCGCGCGCGCCGGCGCCCGCCTTCGTCGACTGGTCGGGGGGCTATCTCGGGATCGAGGGCAGTGCCGGCGGCTCCTTCGGCGCCCTCGGCTTCGAACCGACCACGATCGGCGGACGCCCCGTGCCGCCGTTCAAGACCGGGGATGCCACCGGCCGCGCCGACCGCAGCCGCGAGGCGACCACCGCCGTCGGCGGCGTGTTCGGCGGCTGGAACTGGCAGGCCGGCCCGTGGCTCTACGGCCTGGAGGCGGACATCGCCGGCGCCAACCTCAAGCGCCCGGTCGCCTCGACCGCCGCCGGCTTCGGCTACGAGGGGTTCGACCCGGTCTTCGACGTCATCCGCGCCAAGACCGACCTCTACGGCGCCCTGCGCGCCCGCCTCGGCTTCGCCTTCGAGCGCGCGCTGATCTACGCGACCTTCGGCCTCGCCGGCGCCGAGACGCGGTTCCTCGCCACCTATCCGGACCGTGCCGGCGGTCCCGCCGCGACGGCCAGGACCGACCGGGGAACCCTCGGGTTCACCCTCGGGGCCGGCGTCCAGTACGCGATCACCGAGCACCTCGCCCTCGGCCTCGACTACCGCTACATCGATCTCGGCAGCACCGGGCGGTTCGACCTCGGCGCGGTGCCCGGCCTCGGCCCGGTGTCGACGCAGGCGCACGTCACCTCCAACCAGATGCTGGCGCGGCTGTCCTGGTATCCGGCGGGGCTGCGGCTGCCGCCCGAGCCCGACGAGGCGGCCCCGCACGACCCCGACAACGGCGACACCGGCCGGTTCTCGCTCCACGGCCAGACCACCTTCATCAACCAGGGCGTGACCGGGTTCCGCTCGCCCTATCTCGGCCCGAACAGCCTGGTGCCGCACCAGGCCCAGGCGACCACGACGGCGACCGCCTTCGTCGGCTTCAAGCTGTGGGAGGGCACCGAGCTCTACTACAACCCGGAATTCAGCCAGGGCTTCGGCCTGTCGCGGACCCTGGGCGTCGCCGGCTTCGTCAACGGCGAGGCGCAGAAGGCCGGCGCCCCGTTCCCGAAGCTGCGCTCGAACCGCTACTTCGTGCGCCAGACCTTCGGCCTCGGCGGCGAGACCGAGGATGTGCCCGACGGCCCGAACCAGGTCGCCACGCGCCGCGACGTCGAGCGGATCACGGTGGTCGCCGGCAAGTTCGCGCTCGGCGACTTCTTCGACGGCAACGTCTACGCCCACGATCCGCGCGTCGACTTCATGAACTGGTCGCTCTGGGCGGCCTCGGCCTGGGATTTCCCGGCCAACCTCCCCGGCTTCACGCAAGGCGTCTACGTCGAGTACAACCGCGCCGAGTTCGCGGTGCGCGCCGCCTACACGCAGGTGCCCAAGGAACCGTCGAGCGACGTGCTCGACCCGCGGGTGTTCGACCGCCAGGGCGCCAACATCGAGTTCGAGGGGCGCTACGTCCTGCCCGCGCTGGAGCAGCCGGGCCGGGTGCGGATCGGCTTCTTCTCGAACCAGGGCAACACCGCGCGCTATCGGCAGGTCG
The DNA here is from genome assembly GCF_022829745.1 of Methylobacterium sp. E-016. Lineage (NCBI taxonomy): Bacteria > Pseudomonadati > Pseudomonadota > Alphaproteobacteria > Hyphomicrobiales > Methylobacteriaceae > Methylobacterium > Methylobacterium sp. E-016. The sequence continues at coordinate 21,124 of NZ_JAKSYF010000203.1, read as the reverse complement.
TCGCGCTGACGCAGTCGGGCGTCTTCGACGACGTCAACGACGCGGTTGCCGCCACCCGCCGCCCGCGTCGCAAGACCGGCGGCTACGTCAACCTCGAGCAGGCGGTCACGGCCGATCTCGGCGTCTTCGCCCGCGTCAGCCTGTCGGACGGGCGCAACGAGAGCCTGTCCTTCACCGACGTCGACCGGAGCGCGTCGGGCGGCGTCTCGCTCAGGGGGACCGCCTGGGGCCGGGCAGGCGACACGGTCGGCCTCGGCGCCACGGTGAACGGCCTCACCGAGGCGCACCAGGCCTACTTCGCCACCGGCGGCCTCGGCTTGCTGATCGGCGACGGGCGCCTGAACTACGCCCCCGAGCGGGCGCTCGAGGCCTACTACGCCATCGGCCTGACCAAGACCGTGACCCTGACCTTCGACTATCAGCGGGTGATCAACCCCGCCTACAACCGCGACCGGGGCCCGGCGGACTTCTTCGCCACCCGGCTGCACGCGGATTTCTGATCGCTATTCCGCCTCGTCCACGGTCGCCCCGAACACCGCCTCGAACCCGGCCCGCAGCTGCATGTCGACCTCCGGCATCGCGACGATGCGGCCGAGGTCGGCCAGGCTGGTCACGCCGTGGCCGCGGATGCCGCAGGGGACGATGCCGGAAAAGTCCGCGAGGTCGGGCTCGACGTTGAGGCTGATCCCGTGGAAGCTGACCCAGCGCCGCACGCGGATGCCGATCGCCGCGATCTTGTCCTCGACGGCGTCTCTGTTCTCCTGGCCCTTCTCCGGCCGCCGCACCCACACGCCGACGCGGTCCTCGCGGCGTTCGGCCCGGACGTTGAAGGCCTCGAGCGTCGCGATGATCCAGGCTTCCAGGCAGGCGACGTAGGCGCGCAGGTCCGTGCGGCGGCGGTTGAGGTCGAGCATCACGTAGGCGACCCGCTGGCCGGGGCCGTGATAGGTGTACTGCCCGCCCCGCCCGGTCCGGTACACCGGCAGCCGCGCCGGCGCGACGAGGTCGGCCTCGCGGGCCGAGGTGCCGGCGGTGTAGAGCGCCGGGTGCTCCAGCAGCCAGACGCATTCCGGCGCCAGCCCGCGCGCGATCGCCTCGGCGCGGGCCTCCATCCACGCGACGGCTTCCTCGTACGCGACCGGCGCATCGCTGATCCGCCAGCCCACCGGCGGAGAGCCCGCCCGCGGCAGGAAGGTGTCGGGCGCGATCGCGAGACGGTGCGCGGCGTTTACCAAGGCTTCACCCTTCGTCGGGAATGCTCTCCTTCCACCGGTCCGTGCCGGTGGCAAGGCGCATGGGGGCGGTGGACGCGTGGCGGTTCTGGAAGACCTCAAGGTCGATCTCACGGTGGTGCTCGGGCGCTCCCGCATGCCGCTGCACATGCTGCTGCGCATGGGACGCGGCGCGGTGATCGAGCTGGAGGCGACCGAGACCGACCTGGTCGAGATCCTCGCCAACGACCATCCCGTGGCCCGCGGCCAGATCGTGGTGACCGGCAACCGCATCTCGATCGAGGTGACGGAGCTGATCCGCAAGGCGGATTCGGTGCGCACGCCGGGCGTCACCATCGGCGACGGCGCCGTGCCGTTCCTGGAAAGCCGCCTGGAGCCGGCATCATAACTTCGGCCGCGGCACCGAATTGCCGCGCTGCGGCGCTTGTCGGATCGGGATCGATCTGGTATCCGCTGCGCCGCTCACCCGAGACGCCGGCCGCCGCAGCGGCCCCGATCTCGGAGAAGCAAACGGGACCCGACGGGTGCCGATGCGGCCATGGCGGAATTGGTAGACGCGCTAGCTTGAGGTGCTAGTCCTGCAAGGGGTGGAGGTTCGAGTCCTCTTGGCCGCACCAACGTTTCGATGTCGTACGTCGAAGCGTCGGTGCATGAAAAACGGGTTGTGGGCGGCCGCGCTCTTCGACGACGGCGCCCTTCGCGGCTCACACGAGAACCCGCATTCGAAGGCGCCCGAACGCCGGGCCCTGATTCTTCGCACGGACATCACGGCTGACTGATAAGCGCTCCTGAAAGGCCGATGATCGATAGATCTCGTGCGCGTTCGGTGCGTCGCCGCGTCCTGCTGACGTCGTCTGTCCTGCAATCTTCTCCGCCGGCATTTCGGCGCCGCCGGGCGGCGTTCGCCCACCGCGGTCGAGGAAGCTGAACGCTTGCTGCCGACGGGCTTCAGCGTCGGTCCAGCGATACCCTGCCAATCTTCTCCTCGACAGCCGAGGCCGGGGCTTCGGCACGATGCCGGCCCCGCGACGTGTCAGGAGATGGGCGATGAAGAAGATTGCTGCCGTCACAGCCGCCGTGCTCTTCGCGGCGAGCGGGTTCGGAACCACCGCAGCCGAGGCTCGGGGCGGCGGTGCCCTCGCGGCCGGCCTGATCGGCGGGCTCGCCGCGGGCGCACTCCTCGGTGCCGCTGCCGCGGAGGCGCACGCGGCGCCCGCCTACGGCTATGGCGACCCTGCGCCCGCCTACGGCTACGCAGATGCGCCCCCCGTGGTGCGCTATCGGCCCGCTCGCGTCGTCCGCTCATACGACGACGAGGTGGTCTACCGGACCACGCGGATCGTGCGCTCCGACGCGACGGATCCGGAAGGTTACGGCTATCGCGCCGCCGGGTACGGCGACCGCTGGCACTGCGACCGGCCGCACGGCTACGGCGGCTGGTAGCCGAAGAGGCGCCAGGGCTGCCCGAGGGGCGCGGGCAGCCCGCTTGCACCGCTCGGCACGCCGCGAGGCCCAGGCCTCGGGCTCCGGCACCCGGGCGGGGCTTCGGCGAAGTCCGAGATGCCCCGTCGAGGGTGAAACCCTTGACCGGTCCCGCCGCACCGCCGAAACATCGCCATCGACCGACCGGTCGTCCCGATCCATCCACCACGGCTCGTGCGCCGGCGCCGTGCCGACCTGCCTCGCTCATGCCGGGCGGATACGATCCCGGCGGCGACCCTGTTCTCGAAAGCGACCATGGCAGGCCTCAAGGACAAGCGCGGATTCATCGACAAGGATCGGCTCGATCTCTCCGAGCGGAAGGCGGTCGAGTACTGGATGAAGCGCTGGGGCGTGACGCAGGACCAGCTGACCACGGCGCACCGCAAGGCCGGGCGCATGATCAAGGACATCGCCGCCGAGCTCGGCAAGAAGCGCTGAGCGGGCCGGATCGGACGACCCCATCGCAGGTCCGCGCTGCTTGTGGCCGCGCGAGGAACCGGCCCACGTCGGTGCGAATGGATCCACCGGGGGGCGGGATCGACCGAAGCCGCCTGCAATCCTCATGGCCGCCCGAGGGCCGGCCGTGAGGATGTGCATCAGCCCTCGCTGTCGCGATTGAGGCCGAGGGCCTTCATCAGGTCGCCGATCGGATCGCCCTCCACCGGCTTGCCCGGCTGCGTCGCCGAGGCGACCGGGCTCGGAGCCTGCTGCTCGATCCGGGCCGTGGCCGGCCGGCCGCTCGCATTGGGCTGCGCCACCCTGCGAGCATGGACGTGATCGGCCTTCCGCACCGGACGCGCCTGCGGCTGATCCTCGAGCCCCGACAGGCTCGCCGTCATCGCGACGGGCAGGAGGGTGAAGGAGGCGGGACGCGCCAGCGTCGCTTCCGCCGTCTCGGCCTGCGACGCGCGCGCCGGCGGATCGCTCCAGGCCGTCGCGGCTTCGGCGGACGCGACGACGGAGTGTCCGCGGCGCGTTTCGAAGGCCGGATCGCGCGGATGCAGAACATGCGCGGCGGTGATCAATCCCGTAACGAGCACGGCGGTCGTGAGGATTGTGGACTTGACGTGTTCCATGATCTCAGAACGAACGGCCAAGGTCATGGTTCCGCTTGCCGCGGCCCCGACCTTCGGCCGGCATCGCCCAGCCCCCGAAACGAAAAGGGCGGCCCGCTGGGCCGCCCTTTCGCAGGTCGTAAATCGCTTCGCGGCCTACTCGGCCGCGGCCGAGGGCAGCTCGCCCAGCGGCCGGGCGCCGCTGTCGGACGCCTTCTGCTGGAGGATCATGCTGTCGCGGCGGCGTGCCACCGCGCGGATGTCGGCCACCATCGAGCCGGTGCCCGCGGGGATGAGCGAGCCGACGATGACGTTCTCCTTGAGGCCTTCCAGGTGGTCGATCTTGCCGTTGACCGCGGCTTCCGTGAGGACCCGGGTGGTCTCCTGGAACGAGGCCGCCGAGATGAACGACTTCGTCTGCAGCGACGCCTTGGTGATGCCGAGCAGGACGGGGACGCCCTGGACCGGCTTCTTGCCCTCGGCGAGGAGCTTCTCGTTGACCTCGGTCAGCTCCGTGCGGTCGATCTGGTCGCCCGCCAGGATGTCCGAGTCGCCGCCGTCGGTGATCTCGACCTTCTGCAGCATCTGCCGGACGATGACCTCGATGTGCTTGTCGTTGATCGACACGCCCTGGAGCCGGTAGACCTCCTGGATCTCGTTGACGAGGTAGGCGGCCAGCTCCTCCACGCCCTTGATCGCCAGGATGTCGTGCGGCGCCGGGTTGCCGTCGACGATGTAGTCGCCGAGCTCGACCACGTCCCCGTCCTGAAGGTGGATGTGCTTGCCCTTCGGGATCAGGTACTCGACCGTCTCCGAGCCGTCGTGCGGCGTCAGCGACAGGCGGCGCTTGTTCTTGTAGTCGCGCCCGAAGGCGATGGTGCCCGACTTCTCGGCGATGATCGCCGCGTCCTTCGGGCGCCGCGCCTCGAACAGCTCCGCCACCCGCGGCAGACCGCCGGTGATGTCGCGGGTCTTGGCCGAATCGGTGGAGACGCGGGCGAGGATGTCGCCGGCCTTCACCGAGCCGCCCGGGTCGTAGCCGATGATGGCGTCGACTGGCAGGAAGTAGCGGGCGTCCGAGCCGCGCGGCAGCTTGACCGGCTTGCCCTCAGCATCGACGACCACCATCGCCGGCTTGAGGTCCGAGGTGCGCGCCGAGCCGCGCCAGTCGATGACGACGCGCTTGGCGATGCCGGTCGACTCGTCGGTGGTCTCGGTGATCGACTGGCCGTCGACCATGTCCTCGTACATCACCACGCCGTCCGTCTCGGTGATGATCGGGCGGGTGTAGGGGTCCCACTCGGCGATGCGCTGGCCGCGCTTGACCTTGTCGCCGTCGTCGACCCGCAGGCGCGCGCCGTACTGGAGGCGGTGCACCGCCCGCTCCGTGCCGTCGGCGCCGACGATCACCACCGCCACGTTGCGGCCGGTGGCGATCAGGTCGCCGTCCGAGTTCTTGGCGATCGCGCGGTTGCGGATCTTGATCGTGCCCTCGAAGCTCGACTCGATGAAGGACGAATCCGCGATCTGCGCCGCGCCGCCGATGTGGAAGGTGCGCATGGTGAGCTGGGTGCCCGGCTCGCCGATCGACTGCGCCGCGATGACACCGACGGCCTCGCCCATGTTGACGGGCGTGCCGCGGGCGAGGTCGCGCCCGTAGCAGGTGGCGCAGACGCCCTGGCGGGTCTGGCAGACCAGCACCGAGCGGATCTTCACCTCCTGGATCCCGGCCGCCTGGATGGCGGGCAGGTGGCGCTCCTCGATGGTCTCGCCGGTCTTGACGATGACCGTGCCGTCCTGGGCGACGAGATCCTCCGCCGTGGCGCGGCCGAGGATGCGGATCGCCAGCGTCGCGACGACCTGGCCGGCATCGATGATGGCGCGCATCTTGATGCCGTTGGTGGTGCCGCAATCGACCTCGCGGATGACCGCGTCCTGCGCCACGTCGACGAGGCGGCGGGTCAGGTAGCCGGAGTTGGCGGTCTTCAACGCCGTGTCCGCGAGGCCCTTGCGGGCGCCGTGGGTGGAGTTGAAGTACTCGAGCACGTCGAGGCCTTCCTTGAAGTTCGAGATGATCGGCGTCTCGATGATCTCGCCCGAGGGCTTGGCCATCAGGCCGCGCATCGCCGCGAGCTGCTTCATCTGCGCCGGCGAGCCGCGCGCACCGGAATGGCTCATCATGTAGATCGAGTTGATCTGCTTGTCGGCGCCCTGGTCGTCCTTCTGGACGGTCGAGATCCGGAGCATCATCTCGGCGGCGAGCTTGTCCGAGCACTTGGCCCAGGCGTCGACGACCTTGTTGTACTTCTCGCCCTGGGTGATCAGGCCGTCGTTGTACTGCTGCTCATAGTCCTTCACCAGCGTGCGCGTGGTGTCGACGATGGTCCACTTGTTCTCCGGCACGACCATGTCGTCCTTGCCGAACGAGATGCCGGCCTTGAACGCGTGGTTGAAGCCGAGCGCCATGATGCGGTCGCAGAAGATCACCGACTCCTTCTGACCGCAGTGGCGGTAGACGGTGTCGATCATCGACGAGATCTCCTTCTTGGTCATCAGCTTGTTGACGACGTCGAAGGGCACCTTGGCGTGCAGCGGCAGCGCGCCGGACAGGATCACCCGGCCGGGCGTGGTGTCGTAGGTCTTGGTCAGCGGCTCGCCGTCGGGGCCGATGCCCTTCCAGCGCCACTTGATCTTCGAGTGCAGCTTCACCGACTTGGCGGCCAGGGCGTGCTCGAGCTCGCCCATGTCGCCGTAGACGCCCTGCATCGGGTTGGTCTTGTGGTCGGGCTGGAACGCGCCGACCAGGCCCTCGCCGACGATGGAGAGGTAGTACAGGCCGAGCACGATGTCCTGCGAGGGCACGATGATCGGCTGGCCGTTGGCCGGGTGCAGGATGTTGTTGGTCGACATCATCAGGACGCGCGCCTCCAGCTGAGCCTCGAGGCTCAGGGGGACGTGCACGGCCATCTGGTCGCCGTCGAAGTCGGCGTTGAACGCGGCGCAGACCAGCGGGTGCAGCTGGATCGCCTTGCCCTCGATCAGCTTCGGCTCGAACGCCTGGATGCCGAGGCGGTGGAGCGTCGGCGCGCGGTTGAGCATCACCGGGTGCTCGCGGATCACCTCGTCGAGGATGTCCCAGACCTCGGGCTTTTCCTTCTCGACGAGCTTCTTGGCCTGCTTGACGGTGGCCGAGAAGCCCTTGGCGTCGAGGCGCGCGTAGATGAACGGCTTGAACAGCTCGAGCGCCATCTTCTTCGGCAGGCCGCACTGGTGCAGCTTCAGCTCGGGGCCGACCACGATGACCGAGCGGCCCGAATAGTCGACGCGCTTGCCGAGCAGGTTCTGGCGGAAACGGCCCTGCTTGCCTTTGAGCATGTCGGCGAGCGACTTCAGCGGGCGCTTGTTGGCGCCGGTGATGACGCGGCCGCGGCGGCCGTTGTCGAACAGCGCGTCGACCGCCTCCTGCAGCATCCGCTTCTCGTTGCGGATGATGATGTCGGGCGCGCGCAGCTCGATCAGACGCTTGAGGCGGTTGTTGCGGTTGATCACGCGACGGTAGAGGTCGTTCAAGTCCGACGTGGCGAAGCGGCCGCCGTCGAGCGGAACCAGCGGGCGCAGGTCCGGCGGGATCACGGGGACGACGGTCAGGATCATCCACTCGGGCTTGTTGCCCGACATCTGGAACGCCTCGATGATCTTGAGGCGCTTCAGGAGCTTCTTCGGCTTCAGCTCGGAGGTCGTGGTGGCGATCTCCTCGCGCAGCGAGTCGGCGATGCCGTCGAGGTCGAGCTCCTGCAGGATGCGCCGGATCGCCTCGGCGCCGATCATCGCGGTGAACGAATCCTCGCCGTACTCCTCCTGGGCGCGCAGGTACTCCTCCTCCGACAGGAGCTGGCGCTCCTTGAGGGGGGTGAGGCCCGGCTCGATGACGCAGTAGGACTCGAAGTAGAGGATCCGCTCGAGGTCCTTCAGCGGCATGTCGAGCAGCAGGCCGATGCGGCTCGGCAGCGACTTCAGGAACCAGATGTGGGCGACCGGGGCGGCGAGCTCGATGTGGCCCATGCGGTCGCGCCGCACGCGCGCGAGGGTGACCTCGACGCCGCACTTCTCGCAGATGACGCCCTTGTACTTCATGCGCTTGTACTTGCCGCACAAGCACTCGTAGTCCTTGATCGGCCCGAAGATGCGGGCGCAGAACAGGCCGTCACGCTCCGGCTTGAAGGTCCGGTAGTTGATCGTCTCGGGCTTCTTGATCTCGCCGTAGGACCACGAGAGAATCTTTTCGGGGCTGGAGATCGAGATCTTGATCTGGTCGAAGCTCTGGGGCTGAGCCTGCTGGTTGAAAAGGTTCATGACCTCTTGGTTCATGATCCGCTCCTTGCTTGACGGGAACGCGCGCCCTGCGCCGGCGCCGTCCACGTCCTGAAATCAACTCGGCGCCGCGCCCTTCAAAGGCGCCGCTGGCCGTCGGCCCGTCCGGAGGCTCCGCCCCTCCCCGCTCGAACCGTGCCGGCGTTGGCGCCGGCACGGGAGGTGTCTTGTTTCGGCTACTCGGCCGCGTCGGCCGGCGGCTCCAGGGCGTCGTTGGCGGCCTTCTTGGACGAGGTCAGCTCGACGTTGAGGCCGAGCGACCGCATCTCCTTCACCAGCACGTTGAAGCTCTCGGGGATGCCGGCCTCGAAGGTGTCGTCGCCGCGGACGATCGCCTCGTAGACCTTGGTGCGGCCGGCCACGTCGTCCGACTTCACCGTGAGCATCTCCTGCAGCGTGTAGGCCGCACCGTAGGCCTCCAGCGCCCAGACCTCCATCTCGCCGAAGCGCTGCCCGCCGAACTGCGCCTTACCGCCGAGCGGCTGCTGGGTGACCAGCGAGTACGGGCCGATCGAGCGGGCGTGGATCTTGTCGTCCACGAGGTGGTGGAGCTTCAGCATGTAGATGTAGCCCATCGTCACCTTGCGGTCGAAGGCCTCGCCGGTGCGCCCGTCGTAGAGCGTCGACTGGGCCGACCGGTCGAGCCCGGCCATCTCCAGCATGGTCTCGATGTCGGCTTCCTTGGCGCCGTTGAACACCGGGGTCGCCATCGGCACGCCGCGGCGCACGTTGTTGGCGGCCTCGGCCATGTCCTCGTCCGACAGGCCTTCCAGCTCCGACGGGGAGTAGATCGCCTGCATCTCCTCCTTCAGCGGGCCGATGTCCTGGCTCTTCAGGTAGGCGTCGACCGCCTTGCCGACCTTGCGGCCGAGGCCGGCCGCGGCCCAGCCGAGGTGCGTCTCGAGGATCTGGCCGACGTTCATGCGCGAGGGCACGCCGAGCGGGTTGAGCACGATGTCGGCATGCGTCCCGTCCTCCAGGAACGGCATGTCCTCGATCGGCACGATCCGCGAGACCACGCCCTTGTTGCCGTGGCGGCCGGCCATCTTGTCGCCCGGCTGGATCTTGCGCTTCACCGCGACGAAGACCTTGACCATCTTCATCACGCCGGGGGGCAGCTCGTCGCCGCGCTGCAGCTTCTCGACCTTGTCGAGGAAGCGCTGCTCGAGGCGCTTCTTCGACTCGTCGTACTGCTTCTGCATCGCCTCCATCTCGGTCATGAGACGGTCCTCGACGACGGCGAACTGCCACCATTGCGAGCGCGGGTACTCGTTGATGAGCTCACGCGTCAGCGTGGTCTCCTTCCTGAAGCCCTTCGGGCCGGCGATCGGCGCCTGGCCGATCAGCACGCCCGAGAGGCGGGCGTAGGTGTTGCGGTCCAGGATCGCCTGCTCGTCGTCGCGGTCCTTGGCGAGGCGCTCGATCTCCTCGCGCTCGATCGCCTGGGCGCGCTCGTCCTTGTCGACGCCGTGGCGGTTGAACACCCGGACCTCGACGATCGTGCCGGTCACGCCCGGGGGGACCCGGAGCGAGGTGTCGCGCACGTCGGACGCCTTCTCGCCGAAGATCGCGCGGAGGAGCTTCTCCTCCGGCGTCATCGGGCTCTCGCCTTTCGGCGTGATCTTGCCGACGAGGATGTCGCCGGCATGGACCTCGGCGCCGATGTAGACGATGCCGGCCTCGTCGAGGTTCTTCAGAGCCTCCTCCGAGACGTTCGGGATGTCGCGGGTGATCTCCTCCGGGCCCAGCTTGGTGTCGCGGGCCATCACCTCGAACTCCTCGATGTGGATCGAGGTGAACACGTCATCCTTCACGATCCGCTCGGAGAGCAGGATCGAGTCCTCGAAATTGTAGCCGTTCCACGGCATGAACGCGACGAGGACGTTGCGGCCGAGCGCGAGCTCGCCGAACTCGGTGGACGGGCCGTCGGCGATTATCTCGCCCTTCTTCACCGGCTCTCCGACGCGAACCAGCGGCTTCTGCGTGATGCAGGTCGACTGGTTGGAGCGCTGGAACTTCTGCAGGCGGTAGATGTCGACGCCGGGCTTGGTGGCGTCGGCCTCCTCCGTCGCGCGGATGACGATGCGGGTGGCGTCCACCTGGTCGACGATGCCGGAGCGGCGGGCGGCGATGGCGGCGCCGGAGTCGCGGGCGACCACGGCCTCCATGCCGGTGCCGACGAACGGCGCGTCGGCGCGCACCAGCGGCACCGCCTGCCGCTGCATGTTCGAGCCCATCAGCGCGCGGTTGGCGTCGTCGTTCTCGAGGAACGGGATCAGCGCCGCGGCGACCGACACGAGCTGCTTCGGCGACACGTCCATCAGGTCGACGCGCTCCGGCCCGACGACGATCACGTCGCCGGCGCGGCGGCAGACCACCAGCTCCTCGGTGAGCTTCTTGTTCTCGTCCATCTGCGCGTTGGCCTGGGCGACGTAGTACTTCGCCTCCTCCATCGCGGAGAGGTACGAGACCTCGTTGGTGACGACGCCGTCCTTGACCCGGCGGAACGGGGTCTCGATGAAGCCGTACTTGTTTACCCGCGCGAAGGTCGCGAGCGAGTTGATCAGGCCGATGTTCGGGCCTTCCGGCGTCTCGATCGGGCAGATGCGGCCGTAATGGGTCGGGTGCACGTCGCGCACCTCGAAGCCGGCGCGCTCGCGGGTCAGGCCGCCCGGGCCGAGCGCCGAAAGGCGGCGCTTGTGCGTCACCTCGGAGAGCGGGTTGGTCTGGTCCATGAACTGCGACAGCTGCGACGAGCCGAAGAACTCGCGCACGGCCGCGGCCGCAGGCTTGGCGTTGATCAGGTCCTGCGGCATCACCGTGTCGATGTCGACCTGGGACATGCGCTCGCGGATGGCGCGCTCCATGCGGAGCAGGCCGAGGCGGTACTGGTTCTCCATCAGCTCGCCGACCGAGCGCACCCGGCGGTTGCCGAGGTGGTCGATGTCATCGATCTCGCCCTTGCCGTCGCGCAGCTCGACGAGCGCCATGACGACCGCCAGCATGTCCTCCTTGCGGAGCGTGCGGACGGTGTCCTCGGCGTCGAGGTCGAGGCGCATGTTCATCTTCACGCGGCCGACGGCGGACAGGTCGTAGCGCTCGCTGTCGAAGAACAGCGAGTGGAACATGGCCTCGGCCGTCTCCAGGGTCGGCGGCTCGCCCGGGCGCATGACGCGGTAGATGTCGAACAGCGCGCCTTCGCGGGCGGAGTTCTTGTCCACGGCGAGCGTGTTGCGGATGTAGGGGCCGATGTTGACGTGGTCGATGTCGAGCACCGGGATCTCGGCGACGCCGACCTCCTCGAGGCTCTTGAGCAGCTTCTCGGAGATCTCCTCGCCGGCCTCAGCCCAGATCTCGCCGGTGTTCACATCGACGAGGTCCTCGGCGACGTACTGGCCGACCAGGTCCTCGTCGGTCGCCTTGAGGAACTTGGTCCCTTTCTCGGCGATCTGGCGGGCGTTGCGGGCGTTGAGCTTCTTGCCGGTCTCGAGCACGACCTCGCCGGAATCGGCGTCGATCAGGTCGACCGAGGCCTTGAAGCCCTTCAGCCGCTCGGCGTCGAACGGCACGCGCCAGTCGGCGCCGTCCCGGTCGTAGACGACCTTGTTGTAGAAGGTCGACAGGATCTCCTCGCCGGACAGCCCGAGCGCGTAGAGCAGCGACGTCACCGGCAGCTTGCGCTTCCGGTCGATGCGGACGTGCACGATGTCCTTGGCGTCGAACTCGACGTCGAGCCAGGAGCCGCGATACGGGATGATCCGGGCGGCGAACAGCAGCTTGCCCGAGGAGTGGGTCTTGCCCTTGTCGTGGTCGAAGAACACGCCCGGGGAGCGGTGCATCTGCGAGACGATGACGCGCTCGGTGCCGTTGACGATGAAGGTGCCGTTCTCCGTCATCAGGGGCATGTCGCCCATGTAGACGTCCTGCTCCTTGATGTCCTTGACCGACTTGGCCGCCGTGTCGGGATCGACGTCGAACACGATCAGCCGCAGGGTCACCTTCAGCGGGGCCGCGAAGGTGATGCCGCGCTGGCGGCACTCGTCGACGTCGTATTTCGGCTGCTCGAACGTGTAGCGGACGAATTCGAGGAGCGCCGTCGAGGAGAAGTCCGAGATCGGGAACACGCCCCGGAACACGCTCTGCAGGCCCTCGTCGCCGCGGCCGCCCTCGGGCTCGTCCATCATCAGGAACTGGTCGTAGGACGCCTTCTGAACCTCGATGAGGTTCGGCATCTCGGCGACTTCCTTGATCTTGCCGAAGAACTTCCGAATGCGCTTGCGACCGACCAGCGTATTGGCCATGTGACCTCGCTCCACCATCTTCGCGTCCTGGTCGCCCGGGGAAGTCTCGCCGACTCCCGCGCCGGGCCATGGCTCGCGTCCCGCCGGACCGCGCCACCCGAATTCATGATCTCGATCGGCTCGTTCCGAGCCGGGACCCGTCTTAGGGTCCGCCGGCCGCCGAAGCGGCCTCAGCCCGCGGGTGCGAACACCCGCGGGCTGCGGTCACGGCCGGCTCCCGAGGGAACCGGCCGCGCGGTGACGGGCCGGGGATCGGCCCATCGTCGGCTTACTTGAGCTCGACCTTGGCGCCGGCCTTCTCGAGCTGCGCCTTGAGCTTCTCGGCCTCGTCCTTGGCGACCGACTCCTTGACGGCCTTCGGGGCGCCCTCGACGAGGTCCTTGGTTTCCTTGAGGCCGAGGCCGGTGATCGCGCGGATCTCCTTGATGACCTCGATCTTCTTGTCGCCGGCGGCGGTGAGCATAACCGTGAACTCGGTCTGCTCCTCGGCGGCGGCAGCCGGGCCGGCGGCCGGGCCGGCAGCCACGGCGACGGCGGCGGCGGCCGAGACGCCCCACTTCTCCTCGAGCATCTTGGCGAGGTCGGCGGCCTCGAGAACGGTCAGCGACGACAGGTCGTCGACGAGCTTGGCAAGATCAGCCATGGTGATGATCCTCTAACGATATCGGTGTGAAGGGATGGGTTTGAAAGGGGAAACGACCGTCAGGCCGCTTCGTCCTTGGTGGCATAGGCTCCGAACACGCGGGCGAGCTTGGCCGCCGGCGCATTGACGACCTGGGCGATCTTGGTCGCGGGAGCCTGGACGAGGCCCACGATCTTGGCGCGCAGTTCGTCGAGGGACGGGAGCGAGGCGAGGGCCTTCACGCCGTCCGGGTTCAGAGCGGTCGCGCCCATGGCGCCGCCGAGGATCACGAGCTTGTCGTTGGCCTTGGCGAAATCCACCGCCACCTTGGCGGCCGCGACCGGATCGCTCGAATAGGCGAGCAGGGTCGGGCCCTTCAGGAGGGGCTTGATGGAGGCGACGTCCGTGCCATCGAGAGCGATGCTGGCGAGGCTGTTCTTCGCGACCTGCACGGTGGCGCCGGCGAGCTTCATCTGCGAACGCAGCTTCTGCATCTCGGCGACCGTGAGGCCTTTGTAGTGGGCCACGACGACGACGGCGCTCTTTGCGAACACGCCGTTGAGCGTCGAGACGAGATCAGCTTTTGCTGTCCTGTCCACTGGGGCTCTCTCCGGTTGGGCGGAACCCGAGAATGGGTCCGCCGGTTGCACGTGCCGCCCGGGACGGATCTTCGGCCTCATGGAAGCCGAAAACGTCCTGGACGACGCTTCACGGCCCTGTCCCCCGGTGCCGCCCCCGCGAGGGGTGCGATGCCTAAGGGCTGAGATGGTTCAAACCGATGCCTTCACGCCGTCCCTAATCGGTCGGGCGCTTCGAAAATGCGGTCTTCCCCGTCTGTGCAGGCTGGGGGATTAAGCCGGCGAACCGGCACCTGCAGTCTCGGACAGGACATGGCCGGACGCGGCCCTCAGAGGTTTTCACCCCTCAGGTCCTGCCGGCCATCGACGCCCGGTCACCCAGGCGGCGTCTCGATACGGAACCCGACCGGGCGGACGGGCTCCCTGAACAAACATGAAAATTGCGTGGAGCGCGGTGTATAGAGGCAAGCAAGCCGCCTGCCAAGGGCCGAGACGCGACTTTTCCGACTTAGGCAAACGCGCGGTGTCCTCGGGTGGCCGAGCTCCTACCCGAGCCGGTCGATGGCTCCGAGCGGCTTCTCGGACGGACTCTGCGTTGGATCTGCGATTCGGTGCGGATGGTCGGCCTTCTCCGACGCTTGATAAGCTCTCCACCGGGCTGCCGGATTTCGACCGATTGCGCTGAAGGTTCGGGCGTCGTCATGGCCGTGTGCCGTCGCATCCCGACCTCGAGGCGAGTCCCATGCAGCGCGTACAACGGCAGGACTGGATCGACGTCGCGCGCGGCATCGGGATCATTCTGGTCGTGTTCGGCCACGTCCTCCGGGGAACCGTCAAGGCGGGGATCGTGCCTGACACATCCGCGACCCAGTGGGTGGATTTCGGTCTGTACACCTTCCACATGCCGCTGTTCTTCTTCCTGGCCGGACTGAACCTGCCCGGCAGCCTGCGACGCGGACGGGTGCCGTTTCTTCAAGCCAAGCTCTGGACGATCGGCCTTCCCTACGTGATCTGGACGTTCATCCAGGGCAGCGTGATGATCCTGCTGGCGCAGGACATCAACACGCAGGTCGCTTCCGCCGACCTTCTCGCCTTCCCGTACCGTCCCCTCGGACCGCTTTGGTTTCTCTACGCCCTTCTGATCTGCCACGTGCTGGCCGCCATGATTCCCGATCGCAGACTGTTCGCTGCCATCGCGGCGGCGGGATTCGTGATCTTCTTTCAACTCCCGGAGGTTCCAAGCCTCGCGCTGACCCTGCACAACCTTCCGTTCTATCTCGCAGGTGCCTATGCCGGGCACGCCGTGGCGGCTTGGCGGACGCCGGTGAGCCGGTCGGGGATCGCACTCATCTGGACGGGCTTCGCCGTGGCGGTCGTGGGTGCCTGGACGGTCTCCGGCTTCAGCCCGATGGCGCTAGCGGCGCTACCTGCCTGTTGTCTCGGCATTCTCGGCGTCGTGTGGGTGAGTAAGCGTATCGGTGGCGGCGCGCTCGCCACGGTCGGCCTGCTCTCGCTCTCGATCTTCGTCATGCACTCGCTGGCCGCGGCCGGCCTGCGCGTGGCCATGACGCGCCTGCACGTCCCGCCCGACCCCATGGTCTACCTGATCTCGGGGACGGCCTTCGGCATCCTGGGCCCGATGCTCGCACATCGGCTCCTCGCCCGATGGAACACGCTGTCGGTGTTGGGGCTCGAAGCGCCGCCGTGGCGCCACCGCATCGCCGTCTCGGACACAGCCCGGTAACGTCTCGACGGTCGGCCCGCTCGGTTAGGCTGCCTCGCGCTCCGGCACGAAGCGCTTGCGCGCGTTCTCCCACCACGAGCGCTGCCGCGCCGCCTCGGTCTCGGCGGCCTTGGCCGCGTAGAACGAGGCGTTGTGCTCGCCGCGCAGGGCCTCGCGGGTGAAGCGGATCAGGTGGTGGGCGACGAAGCCCATGTTGAACACCGCCTCGATCTGCCCACGCCTCAGGGCGTAGACGGCCGCCGACCAGAACGGCTTGCGGTAATCCGAGAAGATGCCCACCCGGGTGATGATGTTGAACCCGAGGATCAGCCCGCGGCGCAGGTTGGTGAAGGTCAGCTTGCCCTTCGTCGGGGTGACGATGCGATTCGGGTAGGTCGTCGCGCACTGGTGCTTGAAGCGCTCGAAGATCTTTTCCGGCGCGTAGGCGTGCGCGATCGCCCGGCGCCAGCTCGACACCACGGTGTCGTGCGGGCGCTTGAACAGGACGTTCGACTCGAGCGCCGCGTCGTGGACGAGGCGCCCTTCCCGCTGCAGCCGGTCCCAGAGCGGCGTCTTCGGCAGGGCCTGGAGGATGTTGATCGTCAGGACGGGGATGCCCGACTTGTCGATGAAGTCGATCAGGTACTGCTCGGAGGCGTCCGAGTCGGAGTCGAGACCGAGGATGATGCCCGACGTCACCTCGAGGCCGTAGGAGTTCAGCGTCTCGATCGCGCCGTACATCGGCACGGCGGCGTTGTGGGTCTTGTCGATGCCCTTGAGCGCGTCCTCCTCCGGCGTCTCGATGCCGACGAACACGGTCATGAAGTTCGCCTGCCGCATCAGCTCGAGGATCTCGGGCTGCTTGGCCATGTTGAGGGTCGCCTCGCAGGCGAACTGGAGCGGGTAGTCGTTCTTCTTCTGCCACGCGACGAGGTGCGGGAGCATGTCCCGCGTCGCCTTGCGGTTGGCGATGAAGTTGTCGTCGACGAAGTAGACCACCGCCGGGTGGCCGGGCTGGCTGATGATCGCGTCGAGCTCGGCGCACATCTGCTCGGGGCTCTTCAGCCGCGGCTGGCGCCCGTAGAGCTGCGGGATGTCGCAGAACTCGCAGCGGTAGGGGCAGCCCGAGGAGAATTGCAGCGAGCCGATCAGGTAGCGCTTCAGCGGGGCCGCCTCGTAGGCCGGCGCCGGGAAGTCCGAGAGCGGCAGCCGCTCCTTGGTCTCGAGCCGGACCTGGGACGGGGGCCGCGCCAGGTCGCGGTCGAGGATCGCGACGAGCGCGTCCGTGGCGTCGCCGATCTCGCCCATGTGGAGGTAGTCGAAGTCGGGATACTTCTCGGGTGCGCCGGAGACCGAGGGGCCGCCGAGCACCGTCACCTTGCCCGCGGCGTGCGCGCGCTTGGCGATCTCGTGGATCTGCGGCTCCTGGATGTGCATGCCCGACACGAACACCGCATCGGCCCAGGCGAACTCCTCAGGGGTGGCGCGCTTGATGTTCTCATCGACGAACCGGCACTCCCAGGTCTCGGGCATGTAGGCCGAGATCAGCAGAAGGCCCTGGGGCGGCATGAACGCCTTCACGCCGCCCATCAGCGGGTAGGCGTGGGAGAAGGTCCCGAAGGACGGCGTGTAGGCGGGGAAGACGCACAGGATGCGTCGCTGAGTCTGAACGGAGAGGTTGCATCGCATGGCGCCCTATTTAGCACAGCTGCGACCGTTGGCGCCCCCCTTCGCCGCGGCAATCTGCATCGTGATCGCCGGGTGCGGGGGCCGCTCCGCGGGGCTGTCTGCGCAGGGCCTCGGATCGCCCTCGGCCGACGCTTCGGGTGTCCGGGACCCGGCACGACGCGCAACGAAAAACGCCCGGCCGCAGGGGCCGGGCGCTTCGATCGTGTCGTCGTAGCGGGACGGTCAGGCGCCGAGGACGGAGCCCGGCTCGACCTTCACGCCCGGGCCCATCGTCGAGGTGACGGCGATGCGCTGGATGTAGGTGCCCTTGGAGCCGGCGGGCTTGGCCTTGGCCACCGCGTCGGCGAACGCCTTGATGTTCTCGACGAGCTTGGCCTCGTCGAACGAGACCTTGCCGATGCCGGCGTGGACGATGCCCGCCTTCTCGACGCGGAACTCGACCGAGCCGCCCTTGGCGCCGGCGACCGCGGACTTCACGTCCATGGTGACGGTGCCGACCTTCGGGTTCGGCATCAGGCCGCGGGGGCCGAGCACCTTACCGAGCCGGCCGACGAGCGGCATCATGTCCGGGGTGGCGATGCAGCGATCGAACTCGATCTTGCCGCCCTGGACGATCTCGAGCAGGTCCTCGGCGCCGACGATGTCGGCACCGGCCGCCCGGGCGTCGTCCGCCTTGGCGCCGCGGGCGAACACCGCCACCCGCACCGTCCGGCCGGAGCCGTTGGGCAGGTTGCAGACGCCGCGGACCATCTGGTCGGCGTGGCGCGGGTCGACGCCGAGGTTCATCGAGACCTCGACGGTCTCGTCGAACTTGGCGTTGGCCTTGGCCTTCACCATCGCGATCGCCTCGGCGATCCCGTAGAGCTTGGTCGGGTCGATGCCCTCGCGGGCGGCGCGGATGCGCTTGCCTTCGTGTGCCATGGTGCCCTCCCCTTACGCGGTGACTTCGAGGCCCATGGCCCGCGCGGAGCCACGGATCATCGCGACGGCGGCATCCACCGAATCGCAGTTCAGGTCGGGCATCTTCTTCTCGGCGATCTCGCGAAGCTGCGCCTCGGAGACCGTGCCGACGGTCGGGCCCTTGCCGGGGGTCTTGGAGCCGGAGGCCGGCTTCTTGCCGATCTTCAGGCCCGCGGCCTTCTTCAGGAAGAAGGTGACCGGCGGCTGCTTCATCTCGAAGGTGAAGCTGCGATCCTGGTAGGCCGTGATCACGACCGGGATCGGGGTTCCCTTCTCGATCTGCGCGGTCTTCGCGTTGAAGGCCTTGCAGAATTCCATGATGTTGAGGCCGCGCTGACCGAGCGCGGGACCGATCGGCGGCGACGGGTTGGCGGCGCCGGCCGGGACTTGAAGCTTCACGTAGCCCGTGATCTTCTTCGCCATGGGACTGCTCCCAAATGATTGCGCGCCGCCGGGCTGCCTGAGGCTCGGTCGGACGGGCGGTTGCAGGTCGCGGTGCGGACCGTTGGCCCCGGCGGCGAACCGGGCGGGCCTTCCGCGGGCTTTCGCGAACAGGAAGCAGCGAAGACGGAATGGGCGGGCCGGTGCATCGCATCGGCCGATCCGAAAGGGCGCGGTGCCCTCGATCCGCTATTCGCTCCTCCCGATCCGCTCTACGTCAGGCCTTCTCGACCTGGGCGTATTCGAGTTCCACCGGGGTGGCGCGGCCGAAGATCGACACGGCGACCTTCAGGCGCGAGCGGCTCTCGTCGACTTCCTCGACGGTGCCGTTGAACGAGGCGAAGGGGCCGTCGGCGACGCGGACGGTCTCGCCGATCTCGAAGGAGATCGACGGCTTCGGACGGTCGACGCCCTCGGCGACCTGGCCCTTGATCCGCTCGGCCTCGGCGTCCGGGATCGGCACCGGCTTCGACTTGTCGGCGCCGAGGAAGCCCGTCACCTTCGGGGTGTTCTTGATCAGGTGGTAGACCTCGTCGGTGAGGTCGCACTTCACCAGCACGTAGCCGGGGAAGAACTTCCGCTCCGCGTCGACCTTGCGGCCGCGGCGGACCTCGACGACCTTCTCGGTCGGGACCATCACCTCCTCGAAGAGGTCCATGAGCCCACGCTGGGCCGCCTGATCCTTGATGGACTGGGCGACCTTGTTCTCGAAGTTCGAGTAGGCGTGGACGATGTACCAGCGCTTCGACACGGTTCTGATCGACTCCTGCATGTTCGCGTCGGGCCGGGGCCCGCGGACGGTGTGTGTTGCCTACAGGCCCAGGATCAGGCCGACGAGGTAGCGAAGGCCCTGATCGACCACCGTGAAGAACAGGCTCGCGACCACCACCATCACGAAGACCATGATCGTGGTGACCGTGGTCTCCTTGCGGGTCGGCCACGTGACCTTGCGGCCCTCGTCGCGCACCTGCCCGAGGAACTCCAGCGGGCCGACGCGCTTCGGCGCGGGCCGGGCCGGCGGAGCGTTGCGCTGCGGCGGCTGGGAAGCCGCGCCGCGGACCGGGCTGCGCGCCGGATCGGCCTTCTTGGTCGCTTCGTTCGATGCCATGGCGTCAGGAACCGGGTTTCGAGAATGACGACGGGTTCGGAAGCTCGCCCGAACGAGCCCGAACCGACAGCCGACATCGATCTCGGAGTGCGCCCGCTCTAGCGCAAGTCGTCGGGGTTGTCGACAGCCGCGGCGCGTCGCGAGCGTCAGGAGCGTGGCTTGGAACGGCAGGAAATGCAGACTGGCAGGAGTGGAGGGACTCGAACCCGCAACCTCCGGTTTTGGAGACCGGCGCTCTGACCAGTTGAGCTACACTCCTATCGCGACGCCCAATGCCCGATCGGGCGCCGGGATGCAAGAGCCGGGAACGCCGGAAATGCGTCACCGACCGTGATCGGCCCGCTCCGTCACCGTCAGCGGGCGCAGTCCCGTTCGGTCGAAGCGGAAGAGCTCGTCGCTGCGGCCGTAAGGGCCCTTCCGCAGCCGGTCGCGCACCTCCGCGGCGAGGCCGATGCGGGCCTTGCTGTCGGCGGGCCATGCCATCAGCAGGTCGCGGGTCGGGATCGCGACCGTGATGCCATCGGCTTTCAGCGCCGTGCGGATCTCGTCCAGATAGCCGGGCAACATCAACCGCGCGGCGTCGTAGTCATCGCCGGCATTGGTCATGGCGAGGATGGGGGTGCCGCCGTCGACCGCGAGGGCGAACGCGGCCTCCTTCGAGGCCGCGGCGAGGTTGGCCAGCGCCGGAACCTCGATGGCGGTTCGGATCGCCGCGGCATCGACGCCCCACCCTTCGAGCATCGGCCGGGTCAGGTAGCGCATCCGGTCCGCCCCATCGATGACGTAGGCCACGACCAGGGTCTCCGAGAAGGTCCGCGTGGCGAGGTCCGGCACCTGGGCGAGGATCGCGCGCGGCAGGAGCTGCGGGCGCAGCTGCGCCCGGATCGCCGCGAGGCTCGGCTCGCCGGGCAACGGCGCCGCGTCCATGCCCTTCAGCGCGGTGACGAGATACGCTTCGATCATCCGCCGGCGCGCGTCGCCGGCCAGCGGGGCGACCCGCGGATACAGGTTGGTGAGGGCGATCGTGCTGCGGCCGACCAGGATCTGTCCCGGATCACGGTCGGGGCGGATCTCCGCGCCCGGCCGGATCGCCCGCAGGATGGCCGCCACCTCGTCGCGGAAGCGTCCGTCGCTCAGGGCGTCGGCACGGGCCGGGCAAATCAGGAT
Organism: Methylobacterium sp. E-016; assembly: GCF_022829745.1. NCBI lineage: Bacteria > Pseudomonadati > Pseudomonadota > Alphaproteobacteria > Hyphomicrobiales > Methylobacteriaceae > Methylobacterium > Methylobacterium sp. E-016. The sequence goes on along the minus strand of NZ_JAKSYF010000203.1, from coordinate 395 downwards.
CGCGCTCGCGGCGGCGGCGAGCCACAGGCGGCGCGTCGGCCACGGAAACCCGATGGCGGTGTTCATTCCTGGGGCTCCGCGGCTCGTCGCGGATGGCAGGAAAATAAACCGACGGCTCCCTGTCAAGCTCGGGGTCGGCAGGGAGGGATGGAATGCCGATGTCAGGCGGTGACAACGGGGTCGCGAGCCGATCCCGCGGCCTCCGCGACGAGACACGGCCGGCGAAGACCGCCGGCCGTGCCGAATCGCTCGAGCGACTACGCGTTGATGGCGGCGACGACGCCGGCGCCGACGGTTCGGCCGCCCTCGCGGATGGCGAAGCGCAGCTTCTCCTCCATGGCCACCGGCACGATCAGCGTGACGTCCATGGTCACGTTGTCGCCCGGCATCACCAT
>NZ_JAKSYF010000198.1:0-25533 GCF_022829745.1 Methylobacterium sp. E-016 | reverse complement strand
ATGGTGATGCCGGGCGACAACGTGACCATGGACGTCACGCTGATCGTGCCGGTGGCCATGGAGGAGAAGCTGCGCTTCGCCATCCGCGAGGGCGGCCGAACCGTCGGCGCCGGCGTCGTCGCCGCCATCAACGCGTAGTCGTCAGACAGATCGGCCCTTCGTCTCCCGGGACGAAGGGCCGGTGCCCGGACACAGCATCCGTCAGGGGACGATTGAGGGAAGGGCCCTCGCGCCCGCCCAACACGTTTCCGTCGAGGTTTAGGTCATGAACGGTCAAAACATCCGCATCCGCCTGAAGGCGTTCGATCATCGCATCCTGGATGCGTCCACCCGCGAGATCGTCTCCACCGCCAAGCGGACCGGCGCGACCATCCGCGGCCCGATCCCGCTGCCGACCCATATCGAGAAGTTCACGGTCAACCGCTCGCCGCACATCGACAAGAAGTCGCGCGAGCAGTTCGAGATGCGCACCCACAAGCGCGTGCTCGATATCGTCGATCCGACCCCCCAGACCGTGGACGCGCTGATGAAGCTCGACCTCGCCGCTGGCGTGGACGTGGAGATCAAGCTCTAAGCCCCGCCGGGTTTAGAGCTTACCGTTTCATCGCGCGAGGGAGACACCTTATGCGCTCAGGCGTCATTGCACAGAAGGTCGGCATGACCCGGATCTTCACGGAAGCGGGGGAACACGTTCCCTGCACCGTGCTCAAGATCGAACAATGCCAGGTGGTCGCCCACCGCACGGTCGAGAAGAACGGCTACGTCGCCGTCCAGCTCGGCGTCGGCAAGGCGAAGGTCAAGAACGTCTCGGCCGCCGAGCGTGGCCGCTTCGCGGTCGCCAAGGTCGAGCCGAAGCAAAAGATCGCCGAGTTCCGCGTGTCCGAGGATGCGCTGATCCCGGTGGGCGCCGAGATCACGGCCGATCATTTCATCCCGGGCCAGTTCGTCGACGTGACGGGCACGACCACGGGTAAGGGGTTCGCCGGCGGCATCAAGCGCTGGAACTTCGGCGGTCTGCGCGCCACCCACGGCGTGTCGATCTCGCACCGCTCGATCGGTTCGACCGGCGGCCGTCAGGATCCGGGCAAGACCTTCAAGAACAAGAAGATGCCCGGTCACATGGGCGTCGACCGCGTGACCACGCAGAACCTGCGCGTCGTCCGCACGGACGTCGAGCGCGGCCTGATCCTGGTCGAGGGTGCGGTTCCCGGCGTCGCCGGCGGCTGGATCCAGATCCGGGACGCGGTGAAGCGCAAGCTTCCGGCCGAAGTTCCCCAGCCCGGCAAGTTCCGTGAGAACGGCGCGTCGGCTGCCCCGCAATCCGCCCCCGAGGCGCCCGCTGCCGAGGAGAACGCGTGATGAAGCTCGATATCACCACCCTCGACGGCGCCGGCGCCGGCTCGGTGGAGCTCGACGAGGCCATCTTCGGCCTCGAGCCCCGCGCCGACCTGCTCCAGCGCATGGTGCGCTGGCAGCTCGCCAAGCGTCGTGCCGGCACCCACGCCGTGCAGAACCGCTCGGACGTGAACCGGACCCGAAAGAAGCTGTACAAGCAGAAGGGCACCGGCAACGCGCGTCACGGCGCAGCCTCGGCTCCGCAGTTCCGCGGCGGCGGCCGTGCGTTCGGCCCGGTCGTCCGCGACCACGGCCACGACCTTCCCAAGAAGGTCCGTGCCCTGGCCCTGCGTCACGCCCTGTCGGCCAAGGCCAAGGCCTCGACCCTCATCGTCGTCGACGACATCAAGATCGAGGACCACAAGACCAAGGGTCTCGTCGAGCGCTTCGGCAAGATGGGTCTCTCGAGCGCGCTGATCATCGGCGGCGCCGAGGTCGACGAGAACTTCGGCCGCGCCGCCCGCAACATCCCGATGATCGACGTGCTGCCCGTGCAGGGCATCAACGTCTACGACATCCTGCGCCGCGACACGCTCGTGCTGACCCGCGCCGCGATCGACGCGCTGGAGGAGCGTTTCAAATGAGTGCCGATCCGCGCCACTACGACATCATCGTCTCCCCGGTCATCACCGAGAAGGCGACGAACCTCACCGAGCAGAACAAGGTCGTCTTCCGGGTCGCTCCGAAGGCCACCAAGCCGCAGATCAAGGAAGCGGTCGAGAAGCTGTTCGACGTCAAGGTCACGGCGGTGAACACCCTCGTGACCAAGGGCAAGAAGAAGATCTTCCGCGGCATGCGCGGACAGCGTTCGGACGTGAAGAAAGCGGTCGTGACCCTCGCCGAAGGTGACACGATCGACGTCACGACCGGCCTCTGACATAGACCGGGTAGGGATTTAAGCCGATGGCCTTGAAGACATTCAAACCGGTCACGCCGAGCCTGCGCCAGCTCGTGCTGGTCGACCGCCGTGAGCTCTACAAGGGCAAGCCGGTGAAGGCGCTGACCGAGGGCAAGTCGTCCTCGGGCGGCCGCAACAACCTCGGGCGGATCACCGTCCGCTTCCGCGGCGGCGGTCACAAGCGCTCGCTCCGTCTCGTCGACTTCAAGCGTCGGTCGCAGCCGGGCGTGTCGGCGACCGTCGAGCGGATCGAGTACGATCCGAACCGCACGGCGTTCATCGCGCTGATCAACTACCCGGACGGCAAGCAGAGCTATATCATCGCTCCGCAGCGCCTTCAGCCGGGCGACAAGGTGGTCTCGGGCGAGGGCGTCGACATCAAGCCGGGCAATGCCGGGCCGATCGGCGGCATGCCGGTGGGCACTATCGTGCACAACATCGAGCTGAAGATTGGCAAGGGCGGCGCCGTCGCCCGCTCCGCCGGCAACTATGCTCAGATCGTCGGGCGCGACCAGGGCTACGTGACGCTCCGTCTGAACTCCGGCGAGCAGCGCCTGGTCCACGGCCAGTGCTACGCGACGGTGGGTGCGGTCTCGAACCCGGACCACATGAACATCTCGCTCGGCAAGGCCGGGCGCAACCGGTGGCTCGGCAAGCGTCCGCACGTTCGCGGCGTGGCCATGAACCCGGTCGACCACCCGCACGGCGGCGGCGAGGGACGCACCTCGGGCGGCCGTAACCCGGTGACGCCCTGGGGCGTGCCGACCAAGGGGAAGAAGACCCGCTCGAACAAGCGGACCGACGTCTTCATCCTGTCCAGCCGCCACAACCGCAAGAAGTAACCATCATGGCACGCTCACTCTGGAAGGGGCCGTTCGTCGACGGCTACCTCTTCAAGAAGGCCGAGGCGGCTCGCGGGTCGAGCCGGAACGAGGTCATCAAGATCTGGAGCCGTCGCTCCACCATCCTGCCGCAGTTCATCGGGCTCACCTTCGGTGTGCACAATGGGCAGAAGCACATCCCGGTCTACGTCTCCGAGGAAATGGTCGGTCACAAGTTCGGCGAGTTCTCGCCGACCCGCACCTTCCACGGCCACGCGGCCGACAAGAAGGCGAAGAGGCGCTGACATGGGCAAGCAAGCCACCCCCCGCGCGCTGCCCGAGAACGAGGCCAAGGCCGTGGCACGGATGCTCCGTGTCTCGCCCCAGAAGCTCAACCTCGTCGCGCAGATGATCCGCGGCAAGAAGGTCGAGTCGGCGCTCGCCGACCTCGAGTTCTCCCGCAAGCGCATCTCGACCGAGGTCAAGAAGTGCCTCGAGAGCGCGATCGCCAACGCCGAGAACAACCACGATCTGGACGTCGACGACCTCGTCGTCACCCAGGCCTTCGTGGGCAAGGCGCTGGTCCTGAAGCGCTTCCACGCCCGCGCCCGCGGCCGCGGCGCGCGCATCCTGAAGCCTTTCTCGAACCTCACCATCGTGGTTCGCGAAGTCCGCACCGCCGAAGCGGCCTGAGGAGAATCTGATGGGTCAGAAAGTCAACCCGATCGGTCTCCGGCTCGGCATCAACCGGACCTGGGATTCCCGCTGGTTCGCCGGCAAGACCGAATACGTCAAGCTGATGCACGAGGACGTCGCGATCCGCGCCGCTCTCATGAAGCAGCTCAAGCAGGCGGCGGTCTCCAAGATCGTCATCGAGCGTCCGCACCGGAAGTGCCGCGTCACCATCCACTCGGGCCGTCCGGGCGTGGTGATCGGCAAGAAGGGCGCCGACATCGAGAAGCTGCGCAAGCTGGTCAACACGATGACCAAGGCCGACGTGACCATCAACATCGTCGAGGTGCGGAAGCCCGAGATCGACGCCGTGCTGGTGGCCGACTCGATCGCGCAGCAGCTCGAGCGCCGCGTCGCCTTCCGTCGCGCCATGAAGCGCGCCGTGCAGTCGGCGATGCGCCTCGGGGCCGAGGGCATCCGGATCAACTGCTCCGGCCGTCTCGGCGGCGCCGAGATCGCCCGCCAGGAATGGTACCGCGAGGGCCGCGTGCCCCTGCATACGCTGCGCGCCGACGTCGACTACGGCACGGCCACCGCGTTCACGACCTACGGAACGTGCGGCATCAAGGTCTGGGTGTTCAAGGGCGAGATCCTCGAGCACGACCCGATGGCGCAGGATAAGAAGGCGCAGGAAGAGGGCGGCCGTTCGGGCGGTCGTCGCGAGCGCGATGGCGAGGGTGACCGCGGTCGCGGTCGCCGCGATCACGCCTAAGCGCGATCGTCGGACCCCCGAGCCAAGGAAGGTGTTGAGAGGCTGCCATGTTGCAACCCAAGAAGACCCGGTTTCGTAAGCAGTTCAAAGGTCGCATCTCCGGTGCGGCCAAGGGCGGCTTCGACCTGAATTTCGGCCAGTTCGGCCTGAAGGCGGTGGAGCCCGAGCGCATCACCGCGCGCCAGATCGAGGCGGCCCGCCGCGCGATCACCCGTGAGATGAAGCGTCAGGGCCGGGTCTGGATCCGGATCTTCCCCGACGTTCCGGTCACGTCGAAGCCGACCGAAGTCCGCATGGGCTCCGGCAAGGGCGCGCCCGAGTACTGGGCTGCCCGCGTCCACCCGGGCCGCATCATGTTCGAGGTCGACGGTGTCGCCGAGGACATCGCGAAGGAGGCGCTCCGCCTGGGCGCCGCCAAGCTGCCCATCCGCACGCGCGTCGTGCAACGCATCGCCGACTAAAGGGAGGCAGATCATGAAGTCGTCACAGAGACAGTCGGATCTCGCCGCCCTGTCGCCGGACCAGTTGAGCGACGAACTGCTGAACCTCAAGAAGGAGCAGTTCAACCTGCGCTTCCAGGGGGCCACCGGCCAGCTCGAGAACGTCGCCCGCGTCCGCGAAGTCCGTCGCGACATCGCCCGCGTCCGCACCCTGCAGCGTCAGAAGACGCTGCAGGCGACGTCGGCTTGAGGAGTTTCATCATGCCGAAGCGCGTATTGCAGGGCGTCGTCGTCAGCGACAAGGGCGAGAAGACCATCGTCGTGAAGGTGGAGCGCCGCTTCACCCACCCGGTGATGAAGAAGACCGTTCGCCGCTCGAAGAACTACCATGCCCACGACGAGGCGAACGCCGCCAAGGTCGGGGCCACGGTGTTCATCGAGGAGTGCCGGCCCTTCTCCAAGACCAAGACCTGGAAGCTCGTCGAGGGCGAAGCCGCGTCGGCCGAGGCTCCCGCGGCTGCCTGATCGTCTTGGACGGACCTTGAGACGGGCGCAGGATGCTGCGCCCGTTTTTTCGTATCTGATCCGAGAACGACGTCGGTGCCTAACCGTGTCGAGCGTTCGACGATTCGACCGCGGCTTGGGTTCGACCCATCAATCTCGATCTCCCCATGACCGGCGAGTCGGCCGGTGGCGCTTTTCGCGCCTCGTCGCACAATCCTCACGAGGAGCCTGCCGTCATGCGTCGCTGACGGGAGGAAGCTCCTTTGAACGAGGATGAGCCGCATGCTGAAAAACGCCAATCGCGCCTGGGAAGCCCTCCTCGGCTTCTTCGGCGCCGATGACGTGAACGGGATCGTTAGTTCGAGGCGTGTCTTCGGCATTCACCTGCTTCCGGACCTGCAGGCAGAGACGCTTGCACAGGTGAACCCGTACGCCCCGACCCTGTTGGGCGTCCACCAACCCTACGAACAGCGTCCGCTGACGATCTCCGGCCTGCTGGTCCGCGGCAATGATCAGGCCATCGCGATCACGCCGTTGCAGTATCGCGACGTTGACATCGGGGAGAGCGAACCGTTCCCGGCGTTGAACACCGGCCTTTGGTTGTTCCAGGTCGACGGCCAGCCGGTCGCGGTGCTCCTGTCGCAGTATTCCAACTTCAGGTCGGGCAAGTTCGCTCAGGTCGAGATCGCAACGCTGCCGGGATCCGAGGCTCAGGCGTTCGCGCGCACGTTTCTAAAACGTATTCAAGAGGCGGGCGCGAACTCGATCCTGTATCGCGGCAAGGTCCTCTCCTTCGAGGGTGGATCCGACTATACCGGCATGAGTACGGAGATGTCCGTCCATAAGCTGTCGCCGGTGGCCCGAGAGGCGATCATCCTCGACGACGCCACGATGGCGCGCCTGGATCGCCACGTCTTCGCGTTCGACCGGCATCGCGCCGGTCTGCGCCGCCTCGGGCAGTCGATCCGGAAGGGTCTGCTCCTTTATGGGCCGCCCGGCACCGGGAAGACCCACGTGATCCGATACATCGCCTCGAATTTACCGGCCCGGACCACCATCCTGATCACGGCGGAGCAGGTCCAGGACCTGACCCGATACATGCTGCTTGCGCGCACCCTGCAGCCGAGCATCGTCGTGCTGGAGGACGTGGATCTGGTCGGGCGCTCGCGGGAGGGCATGAACAGCCCGAAGACGGAGGTCCTGTTGAACCGTCTGCTCAACGAGATGGACGGTCTGGGCGACGATGTGGACATCCTTTTCCTCCTGACCACCAACCGGCCCGAGGAGATCGAGGAGGCCCTCGCGTCGCGTCCGGGACGCGTCGACGAGGCTATCGAGATCGCGAATCCCGACGCCGTCTGCCGCGCACGGCTGATCGCCCTCTACGGAGGCGCCTTGAGCTTCGAGGAGGGGGCCATCGACGACGCGGTCGCGATGTCGGAGGGAGCGAGCGCCGCCTTCGTCAAGGAGATGGTTCGGCGTCTGTCTCAGGCTTCGCTCTCCTGCGGACATGACGATGCGGTGGACCGCGCCACCGTCGCAGACGTCCTGAGCGAAGCTGCGGAGAACGGAAACCGGATCGGCCGCCGAATCATCGGTCTCCCGAGCAGTCCCACGCGGGCCGGGCGTGCCGGCGCCCCACCCCTCGACGGCTGCGGCGAGGATCTGGAGCTCGGCACGGATTAGGCGGAGGCCCGCCCGGAACGTCTTCCACCCGAGGGCCGGCACGGAAAGTCTTGCGCCCCTGCGCCCCGTGGTGTAGTGGGCACCCCTTCGCGACATGTGAGAGGGGTGTTCGCGCCCTTCGTACGCGGTGACCGCGCCGGCGCTGGACAAGCGCCGATAGCGCGGTCTGTCATATGAGCCGGGGACATCAGATCCCCATCAGGCGTCGTCCGCCGGGCAATACCGCCCGTGTGCGGAAACCCGCCTGAAACAAGGAAAGGTCACTCCTGTGATCCAGATGCAGACGAATCTGGACGTCGCCGACAACTCGGGTGCGCGTCGCGTGATGTGCATCAAGGTGCTGGGCGGGTCGAAGCGGCGCTATGCCGGCGTGGGCGACATCATCGTCGTGTCCATCAAGGAGGCGATCCCGCGCGGCCGCGTCAAGAAGGGCGACGTCATGAAGGCGGTGGTCGTGCGGACCGCCAAGGAAGTGAAGCGTCCCGACGGTTCGGTGATCCGCTTCGACAAGAACGCGGCCGTGCTGATCAACAATCAGAAGGAGCCGATCGGGACCCGCATCTTCGGGCCGGTGCCGCGCGAGCTGCGCGCCCGCAACTACATGAAGATCATCTCGCTGGCTCCGGAGGTGCTGTGATGGCAGCCAAGATCAAGAAGGGCGACACCGTCGTCGTCCTCACCGGTCGCGATTCCGGTCGCTCCGGCGAGGTCATCCAGGTGATGCCGAAGGACGACAAGGCGCTCGTCCGCGGGATCAACCTGGTCAAGAAGCACCAGAAGCAGAGCCAGAACCAGGAAGGCGGCATCATCTCGAAGGAGGCCGCGATCCAGCTCTCGAACCTCGCGTTGCAGGACGCGAACGGCAAGCCGACCCGCGTGGGTTTCCGCATCCTCGAAGACGGCCGCAAGGTCCGCTTCGCCAAGACCACGGGGGATCAGATCGATGGCTGAGGCCAACAAGGACGCCTACGTCCCGCGCCTGCGCGCCCACTACGACGAGGTCATCCGCCAGAAGCTCATCGAGCAGTTCGGCTACAAGAACCCGATGCAGGTTCCGCGGATCGACAAGATCGTCATCAACATGGGCGTCGGCGAGTCCACCGCGGACTCGAAGAAGGCCACCGTCGCCGCCGGCGACCTGGCGCTGATCGCCGGCCAGAAGCCGGTCATCACCAAGGCCCGCAAGCCGATCGCCACCTTCAAGGTCCGCGAGGGCATGCCGATCGGCTGCAAGGTCACCCTGCGCCGCCAGAAGATGTACGAGTTCATGGATCGCCTCGTCACGATCGCGCTGCCGCGCGTCCGCGACTTCCGCGGCCTGAACCCGAAGTCGTTCGACGGCCGCGGCAACTACGCGCTCGGCCTCAAGGAGCACCTCGTGTTCCCGGAGATCTCGTACGACAAGGCCGAGCAGACCTGGGGCATGGACATCGTCGTCGCCACCACCGCCACCACCGACGAGGAAGCCCGCGCTCTCCTCGCCGCCTTCCAATTCCCGTTCCGGCAGTAGGCGTCCCTCGGGATACCTAGACGCGGACACCGGAGGATAGACAATGGCAAAGAAGAGTTCAGTCGAACAGAACAACCACCGGAAGGAGCTGGTCAAGCGCTTCGCTGCGAAGCGCCAGGCCCTGCTCGCGACCGCCAACGACGAGTCCCTCGAGATGGAGGAGCGCTTCGAGGCGCGCCTCAAGCTCGCGGAGCTTCCCCGCAACTCGTCGCCGACCCGCGTGCGCAACCGGTGCGAGATCACCGGCCGGCCGCGCGCCTATTACCGCAAGATGGGCGTCTCGCGTATCGCGCTGCGCGAGCTCGGGAACCGGGGCCTGATCCCGGGCCTCGTCAAGTCGAGCTGGTAAGGAGGCACCCATGGTCAACGATCCCGTGGGCGATATGCTCACCCGCATCCGCAACGGCCAGATGCGCCGTCGCAACGTCGTCTCGACGCCCGGCTCGCGCCTCCGCGCGAACGTCCTGAACGTGTTGAAGTCGGAAGGCTACATCCGCGACTTCGCGACCACCGAACTCGGCAACGGCCGGACGGAGTTCGCGATCGAGCTGAAGTACTACGACGGCCAGCCCGTCATCCGCTCGATCCAGCGCGTGTCGAAGCCCGGCCGCCGCGTCTACTCGGCCGTCGGCGATCTGCCGCGCGTCGCCGACGGTCTCGGCGTCACCATCGTGTCCACCCCGCAGGGCGTCATGGCCGACCACGAGGCGCGCGAGCGCAACGTCGGCGGCGAAGTGCTCTGCAAGGTGTTCTGATCCCCGGATAAGGAGAGAGGCAGATGTCTCGCGTAGGCAAGAAGCCCGTCCCCGTTCCGGCCGGCGTCACCGCGTCGGTCACGGGTCAGACGGTGAAGATGAAGGGCTCGAAGGGCGAGCTACAGTTCGTGGTTCCCTCGCTGGTCGACGTGGCGCTCGAGGACGGCGCGATCACGGTGACCCCGAAGGACCAGTCCAAGGCGGCGCGTTCGCTCTGGGGCACCTCGCGGGCCCAGGTCGCGAACCTCGTCGAGGGCGTGTCCAAGGGCTTCGAGAAGAAGCTCGAGATCACCGGCGTCGGCTATCGCGCCGCGATGGCCGGCAAGGCGCTCAAGCTCTCGCTCGGGTACAGCCACGACATCGAGTACCAGATCCCGGCCGGCATCACGATCGTGACGCCGAAGCCGACGGAGATCACGATCTCCGGCATCGACCGCCAGGTCGTCGGCCAGGTCGCCGCGGAGATCCGCGACTACCGCGGTCCCGAGCCCTACAAGGGCAAGGGCGTGAAGTACGCCGGCGAGTTCATCTTCCGTAAGGAAGGCAAGAAGAAGTAAGGGGGCTGAGACATGTCACGCAAACTCGAAGCCCTCGATCGCCGCAAGGCGCGGGTGCGCCGGGCGCTCCGCGCCTCCGCCAACGGCCGGCCGCGCCTGTCGGTGTTCCGCTCGTCGAAGCAGATCTACGTCCAGGTCATCGATGATGCGGCGGGCGTCACGCTCGCCGCCGCCTCGTCGATCGACAAGGGCCTGCGCGCCGACCTGAAGACTGGCGCCGACGTCGCCGCCGCCTCGGCGGTGGGCAAGCTCGTCGCCGAGCGCGCCAAGGCCGCCGGCGTCTCGAAGGTGGTGTTCGACCGCTCGGGCTACCAGTACCACGGCCGGATCAAGGCTCTGGCCGAAGCCGCTCGCGAGGGTGGCCTCGACTTTTAAATCTCGGCGGTGCGGAGGCGGCGCGTCCGCCTCCGGCGATGACGATTCAAGCGAGCGGGCCCGCCGCCCGCGCCAGTGAGATGAAACGGAAGCAACATGGCACGTGAACGTGAAGGCGGTGGCCGCGGCCGCCGCGACGACCGCGAGGATCGCGACAGCGAGTTCGTGGACAAGCTCGTCCACATCAACCGTGTCGCCAAGGTGGTGAAGGGCGGCCGTCGCTTCGGCTTCGCCGCGCTCGTCGTCGTCGGCGACCAGAAGGGCCGCGTCGGCTTCGGCCACGGCAAGGCCCGCGAAGTCCCCGAGGCGATCCGCAAGGCGACGGAAGCCGCCAAGCGCGGCCTCGTCCGCATCTCGCTCCGCGAGGGCCGGACGCTGCACCACGACGTGCAGGGCCGTCACGGCGCCGGCAAGGTGATCCTCCGCGCGGCTCCGCAGGGCACCGGCATCATCGCCGGCGGCCCGATGCGCGCCGTGTTCGAGACGCTCGGCATGCAGGACGTCGTGGCCAAGAGCCTCGGCTCCTCGAACCCCTACAACCTCGTGCGCGCCACCTTCGAGGCGCTGAAGAACGAGGACAGCCCGCGCTCGGTCGCCGGTCGTCGCGGTCTCAAGGTGTCCACGCTCCAAGCGCGGCGCACCGATTCGGACCCGTCCGACCAGTCCGAAGCCGCAGTCGCGTAAGGGGAGGGCAGCATGGCTAGCAAGACTGTCCGCGTGGAGCAGATCGGTTCCCCGATCCGCCGCGAGGCCTCCCAGCGCCAGACGCTGGTGGGCCTGAAGCTGAACAAGCTTCACCGTGTCTCCGAGCTCGAAGACACCCCCGCCGTTCGCGGCATGATCCGAAAGGTCGCGCACCTCGTGCGCGTCCTCGACGACGCGGCTTGAGGAGGGCGCGATGAAGCTCAACGAGATCCGCGACAACGAAGGCGCAACCAAGAACCGGATGCGCGTCGGCCGAGGCATCGGTTCCGGCAAGGGCAAGACCGCAGGGCGCGGCGTGAAGGGTCAGAAGGCCCGGACCGGCGTGGCCATCAAGGGCTTCGAGGGCGGCCAGATGCCGCTTCACCGTCGCCTGCCGAAGCGCGGCTTCAACAACCTCTACTCGACCGACCTCAACGAGGTGAATCTCGGCCGGGTGCAGCAGGCGATCGACGCCGGCAAGCTCGACAAGGCCGCGACCGTGACGGTCGAGGCCCTCGTGCAGGCCGGGATCATCGCCCGTCCCCGCGACGGCGTGAAGCTGCTCGGCGTCGGCGAGCTGACCGCGAAGGTCGCCTTCGAGGTGACCCGCGCGTCGAAGTCGGCGGTCGAGGCGGTCGAGAAGGCCGGCGGCAGCGTCGTCGTCGCCTACGGCGCCGGCGTCTCGGTCCGCGGCAAGGGTGGCAAGGACTTGGGCGGCAAGGGTGAAGCGACCGCCTGAGCGCGGTTGCCTCGCCGGGAGCGACCCCTTAAGTCGAAGCTTCGAGCGGCGGCCCGTGCGACCTCGCATGCGGCCGCCGCTCCCGTTTTCAGGGATGCCCCGCGGCTCCCTCGTGACCCATCAACAGGACACAGGCCATGGCCTCAGCCGCCGAGCAGCTCGCCGCGAACCTCAATTTCGGTGCCATCGCGAAGGCGGATGAGCTCAAGAAGCGCATCTGGTTCACCCTCGGCGCGCTCGTGGTGTTCCGGCTCGGGACCTACATTCCGATCCCCGGCATCGACCCGGAGCAGTTCGCGCGCAACTTCCAGCAGCAGGCCGGCGGCGTGCTCGGGCTGTTCAACATGTTCTCCGGCGGTGCCGTCGAGCGCATGGCGATCTTCGCGCTCAACATCATGCCGTACATCTCGGCCTCGATCATCATCCAGCTGCTCACCTCGGTGATCCCGAGCCTCGAGACGCTGAAGAAGGAGGGCGAGTCCGGCCGCAAGGTCATCAACCAGTACACCCGCTACCTCACGGTGGTGCTGGCGCTGGTCCAGTCCTGGGGCATCGCCGTCGGCCTCCAGGGGTCGAGCGCCGCGATCGATCCCGGCCCGTTCTTCCTCGCCTCGACCGTGATCACGCTCACCGGCGGCACGCTGTTCCTGATGTGGATCGGCGAGCAGATCACCTCGCGCGGCATCGGCAACGGCTCGTCACTGATCATCTTCGCCGGCATCGTCGCCCACCTGCCGACCGCCATCATCGGTGCGCTCGAGCTGTCGCGCACCGGCGCGCTGTCCTCGGCGGTAATCCTCGGCGTCGGCGTCGCCGCGATCGGCCTCGTCTACTTCATCGTGTTCATGGAGCGCGCCCAGCGCCGGCTGCTGATTAACTATCCTAAGCGCCAGGTCGGCAACCGGATGTACGAGGGCCAGACGTCGTTCCTGCCCTTGAAGCTCAACACCTCGGGCGTGATCCCGCCGATCTTCGCCTCGTCACTCCTGCTGCTGCCGGCCACCGTGGCGAGCTTCTCGGCCAACCAGGGCACCGGCGTGCTGGCGACGGTCACGACCTATCTCGGCCACGGCCGTCCGCTCTACATGGCGCTCTACGCCGCGCTGATCATCTTCTTCGCGTTCTTCTACACCGCGGTGGTCTTCAACCCGCAGGAGACCGCCGACAATCTGAAGAAGCATGGCGGCTTCATCCCCGGCATCCGGCCCGGCGAGCGCACCGCGGCGTTCATCGACAAGGTGCTGACGCGCATCACCCTGATTGGCGCGCTCTACCTGACCTTCGTCTGCCTGGTGCCGGAGATCATCGCCTCCTACGCCTCCGCCAGCCTCGGATTCGGCGGCACGTCGCTGCTCATCGTCGTCTCGGTGACGATGGACACCGTGGCGCAGATCCACGGGCACCTGATGGCGCACCAGTACGAGGGCCTCGTCAAGAAGGCCAAGCTGCGCGGTGCGTCAACGACCCAGCGGCGGCGCTGAGCGGCACGTCGGGCGATACGGCTCGGCGACACGAGAGACACAATCGCCGGAATGACGAGTGGACAGCGATTTGCCCGCTCGCCCGTCCGGCGGAAGCCGCTACAAGCAACGCCGACGCGGGAACGACGCCGATACGGCGTCGCCGCGCGCCAAGAAGCCCTGAGAGACGGGCACGGACGAGGATAACGCCCATGCGGATCATTCTGCTCGGACCACCCGGCGCGGGGAAGGGGACACAGTCCGAGCGGATCGTCGCGCGATTCGGCATCCCGCAGCTTTCCACCGGCGACATGCTGCGCGCGGCCGTCGCTGCCGGAACACCGGTCGGACTCCAGGCGAAGGCAGTGATGGAGAGCGGCGGCCTCGTGTCCGACGCGATCGTCGTCGGCATCGTCGCCGACCGGATCGAGGAGGCGGATGCGCGCGGCGGGTTCATCCTCGACGGCTTTCCCCGCACCGTCGAGCAGGCCAAGGCCCTCGACGTGATGCTGGACGAGAAGGGCCTGCATCTCTCGACCGTGGTCGAGTTCAAGGTCGACGAGAAGGTCCTGGTCGGGCGCATCGCCAAGCGGGCGGAGGAGACCGCCGCCCGCGGACAGCCGGTGCGGAAGGACGACACCCCCGAGGTGTTCGCCTCGCGTCTCGAGGCCTACCGGATCCAGACCGCCCCGCTCTCGGCCTATTACGAGCGCGCTGGGATGCTGCAGACCGTGGACGGCATGGCGCCGATCGACGCGGTGACGGATTCGCTGATGGCGATCCTCGAATCGCATCGCGAAGGCGTGGCGTCCTGAAGCCATCCTTCTGGGGACCCATGATCATGTCGACGCATGCGGCTCGGGCGATCCTCGCAGCGCTGACCCTGACGGTCGGCGCGATGCCGATGGCGGCGTGGGCCGGCCCGGCGCAATCGTATCAGTACGAGCGACGGACGACCGGCCGCCTGTGCAGGCCGCCGCTGAAGTTCGCGGCTGGCGCGTGCGTGCGGCGCTGCCCGGCCGGCTTTCGCGACAACGGCGGGTATTGCCGCCAGCTGAACCAGCGCTTCTGACGTCGACCCGAAGAGACCCACGCTCCTGCGGTTCGCCAGGTGACGCGATGGGGACGATGCAGCGCGCCGGGCGCGCCCGCCGGGCCCGGCGCGGCGTCTTATCGTGCCGAACCGTTGACATCACCGCCGGCCCGCGCTAGCAGGCCGGTCTTCGTCTGCACAGCCGTTGGTCCGAGGTGCCCTCCAAGGGGCGGCCGCGGGCCGATTTGTCGTTGACGGGCGTGCAGGGGCCGGCCTCCACCGGACGCACGCTTTCCCACAGGACGGCCCGGGCGATCGCCCGTACGCCACATGGAGCATGACCTTGGCCCGTATCGCCGGCGTTAACATCCCGACCAACAAGCGCGTCGTCATCGCGCTCCAGTACATCCACGGCATCGGCGCGAAGAAGGCCGAGGAGATCACGGAGAAGGTTGGCATCCCGGCCGAGCGCCGCGTGAACCAGCTCACCGACGCCGAGGTGCTGCAGATCCGCGAGACGATCGATCGCGACTACCTCGTCGAGGGCGACCTTCGCCGCGACGTCTCGATGAACATCAAGCGCCTGATGGACCTCGGCTGCTACCGCGGCCTGCGCCATCGCCGCAACCTGCCGGTCCGCGGCCAGCGCACGCACACCAACGCGCGCACCCGCAAGGGCAAGTCCAAGCCGATCGCCGGCAAGAAGAAGTAAGCTTACGAATTCGGAGGCTGCGCGCGGCGCGGCCTCCCATGCATCGTGCCGGATCTCCCTCGACGGGAGCCGGCGTGACGGGGCGGCGCTCCGCAAATGTGCCGACCGAACCCATACGAGAATCCCGAGCACCTGGAATTACGGGTGCGCTTGAAGGACAGGTATCGAAAAGATGGCTAAGGAACCGACCCGCGTCCGCCGGCGCGAACGCAAGAACATCGTCTCGGGCGTGGCGCACGTCGCCGCATCGTTCAACAACACGATGATCACCATCACCGACGCGCAGGGCAACACGATCTCGTGGTCCTCCTCGGGCGCCATGGGCTTCAAGGGCTCGCGGAAGTCGACCCCCTACGCCGCGCAGGTCGCCGCCGAGGACGCGGCCCGCAAGGCCGCCGAGCACGGCATGCGCACCCTCGAGGTCGAGGTCTCCGGGCCCGGCTCGGGCCGCGAGTCGGCGCTCCGCGCCCTCCAGGCCGCGGGCTTCACCGTGACCTCGATCCGCGACGTCACCTCGATCCCGCACAACGGCTGCCGCCCACGCAAGCGTCGGCGCGTCTGAGGCGGACGGAGACACACGTGGCGGATACGAAGATCCTTCCCGGCGTCAAGCGCTGGAGCGTCGGTGACATCACGCTCACCGTGCTCAACGACGGCTGGTTTCAGGGCTCCCTCGATCTCGTCACGGGCATCTCGAAGGACGAAGCCGGCGCTCTGCAGCGCGCCGGCTTCCGTACGCAGGAGCCGCGGGTGATGCTCAACGCATTCCTGCTGACGGGCCCCGGCCGCAAGCCGGTGCTGATCGATTCCGGCTACGGGTCGTTCGGTCCGCCGACCATGGGTCGCGTGCCCGCAGCGCTCGCCGTCGCGGGCGTGGCGCCCGAGGCGATCGAGACCGTTCTCGTCACGCACTGCCATCCCGACCATATCGGCGGGCTGTTGGTCGATGGGAAGGCCGCCTACCCGAACGCGGAGATCGTGCTGCATTCGGACGAGGCGGCGTACTGGCTCCCCGATGCGGCGCTCGCCGCCGCACCGGACGGGGCAAAGCCGTATTTCGAGAATGCCCGCAAGGCGCTGGCACCCTATGCCGGCCGGGTGCGCGAGCAGTCCGGCGGGGAAGTCCTGCCGGGCATCACCGCGGTGCACCTGCCCGGCCATACGCCGGGCCATCGCGGTTTCCGGATCGTTTCGGGGGACAAGTCGCTCCTGGTGTTCACCGATGTGGTGCACCTGCCGGCGATCCAGTTCAAGCAACCCGAGGCGGGCGTCGGCTTCGATGTCGACGGCGACCAGGCGCGGGCGACCCGCAAGGCGATCCTCGCGGATCTGGCGGCCGACGGGACCCGCATCGCCGGCTCGCATCTCGAATTCCCGGCCGTCGGCACCGTGACGCGGGATGGGGACGGATACCGGTTCGTGCCGGACCTCTGGGTCGCCGACGAGGCGTAGGCCCGGAGCAGTCTTTTAGGGACCGACCGACGCTGGGGGCAGCGTCGATCGGCCGAAGCGCGGACCCGGACGTCGCGGGTTCGTGCGTCAGGAGAGGTAGGATCGTGGTCATTCAGAAGAACTGGCAAGAGCTGATCAAGCCCAACAAGCTGCAGGTCTCGACCGGCGACGACCCGAAGCGGGTCGCCACCGTCGTGGCCGAGCCGTTGGAGCGCGGCTTCGGCACGACGCTCGGCAACTCGCTGCGCCGGGTGCTGCTGTCCTCCCTCCAGGGCGCGGCCGTGACCTCGGTCCAGATCGACGGCGTCCTGCATGAATTCTCCTCGATCCCGGGCGTCCGCGAGGACGTCACCGACATCGTCCTGAACATCAAGACGATCGCCATCCGCTCGCAGACCGACGCCCCGAAGCGCATGACCCTGCGCAAGACCGGCCCGGGCCTCGTCACCGCCGGCGACATCGGCACGGTCGGCGACATCCAGATCCTGAACCCCGACCTCGTGATCTGCACGCTGGACGACGGCGCCGAGATCCGGATGGAGTTCACGGTCGCCACCGGCAAGGGCTACGTGCCGGCCGAGCGCAACCGCCCCGAGGACGCGCCGATCGGCCTGATCCCGGTGGACGCGCTGTTCTCGCCGGTGACCAAGGTCAGCTACCGCATCGAGACCACCCGCGAGGGCCAGGATCTCGACAAGGATAAGCTGACGATGACCGTCGAGACCAACGGTGCGGTGTCGCCGGAGGATGCGCTGGCCTACGCGGCGCGCATCATCCAGGACCAGCTCCAGGTGTTCGTGAACTTCGAGGATCCGCGCAAGGAGGAGGCCGCGCCGCTCGCGCCGCAGCTGCCCTTCAACCCGGCGCTGCTCAAGAAGGTCGACGAGCTCGAGCTTTCTGTGCGTTCGGCGAACTGCCTGAAGAACGACAACATCGTCTACATCGGCGACCTCATCCAGAAGTCCGAGGGCGAGATGCTGCGCACCCCGAACTTCGGCCGCAAGTCGCTCAACGAGATCAAGGAAGTGCTGGCCGGGATGGGTCTGCACCTCGGGATGGAAATCCCCGGCTGGCCGCCGGAGAACATCGAGGATCTCGCCAAGCGCTTCGAGGAGCACTACTGAGGGCGAATGGCGAGTAGGAGTAGCGAATAGGGGTGTCCATAGGGCGCCCCGGTTCCGCTGCACTCTATTCGCTACTCGCTACTCCCTATTCGCCTTCAAGATGACGGTCGTACCGTGGCACGGCGACCGCAAAAACCAGGAGAGCCAACATGCGTCACGGATTCCGCGGTCGTCGTTTCAACCGCACCACCGAGCACCGCAAGGCGATGTTCGCCAACATGTCCGCCGCGCTGATCAAGCACGAGCAGATCATCACCACGCTGCCGAAGGCCAAGGACCTGCGCCCGGTCATCGAGAAGCTGATCTCGCTCGGGCGCATCGACAGCGTCCACACCCGCCGTCTCGCCATGTCGCAGATCCGCGACCACGACATGGTCAAGAAGCTCTTCATGGTGCTCGGCCCGCGCTACACGGCCCGTCCGGGCGGCTACTGCCGCATCATGAAGGCCGGCTTCCGCAAGGGCGACAACGCCCCGCTCGCCGTGATCGAGTTCGTCGACCGCGACGTCAGCGCCCGCGGCAAGGATTCGGGCCCGGTGCTCGGCGGCGAGAGCGAAGCGGCCTGATCGGCGCCTCGACAGCACGAGTTCGAAGAAGGGCGGCCGAGAGGCCGCCTTTTTCGTTGGCCCGAGGCCGTTGCGCGATGCTCGTCCCGGGACGACCGCGATGCGGCGAGCGCATACGGTCGAGGCCGGCGTTTCTCGGGGACGGACGCGCTTTCGAACGCGTTTCCGTCGGGACGGACGGCCGGGCCGATGCGTCAGGTGCCGGGCGCGTCGCCCAGCAGCAAGGAGACGCGGCGGGCGAGCTCGGCCGACTGGAACGGCTTCGTCAGCACCGGCAGGTCGTGCGGGATCTCCACCGCCTCCGCGTGCCCCGTCAGGATCAGCACAGGGACCTCGGACCAGCGGCTCCGCACCTCGGCCGCCAGCTCGACGCCGGTCATGCCGGGCATCGCGAGGTCGGCGACCACGAGGTCGAAGCGGCGCTGCTCCATCAGCGCGAGCGCGGCCGCGCCGTCCGAGGCCTCGATCTCGTCGTAACCGAACCCGTTGAGGAACGAGGCGGTGACGTGCCGGACCTCGGCGTCGTCGTCCACCACCAGGATGGCCGCCGCGCGTGCCGCCGCCGGCGCGACCGCGACGTCGGCCTCGTCCGCCACGACGGCCGCGGAGGCCCGCGGCAGGGCGAGGTCGACGCGGGTGCCGTGCCCGACCCGGCTGTCGATCCGCAGGCGGCCGTGGGATTGCTGGGCGAGGCCGAACACCATCGCGAGGCCGAGGCCGGTGCCCTGGCCGACGGCCTTGGTGGTGAAGAACGGCTCGCAGACCCGCGCTAGGATCTCCGGTGGGATGCCTTCGCCGGCATCGCTCACCGATACGCCGACATAGGCGCCGCTCTGCACGTCCGGATCGTCCTCGATCGTCAGCGCCGCCGTCTCGATGACGATCACGCCGCCCTCGCGCATGGCGTCGCGGGCGTTGATGCAGAGGTTGAGGATCGCAAGCTCGAGCTGGTCGGGGTCGACCTGAACCGGGCCGAGATCGCTGCCGAGCCTGGTCTCGACGGTGACGAGCCCGCCGAGGCTGCGCCCGAGCAGCGCCGACATGCCCTCGACGAGGGCGTTCACGTCGGTCGGGCGGGCACGCAGGTCGTTGGCGCGGCTGAAGCTCAGCAGGCGCTTGGTCAGAGAGGCGCCGCGCTCGGCCGCGCCCCGCGCGTTCTCGATCAGCCGCAGCACGCGGGGCTGCTCATGAACCTTCGGCGCGGCGAGCTCGAGGCTGCCGAGGATCGCGGTCAGCAGGTTGTTGAAGTCGTGCGCGATGCCGCCGGCGAGGGTGCCGAGCGCCTGCATCTTGTCGGACTGGCGCAGGCGGGCCTCGAAGCCCTTCTGCTCGGTGACGTCGCGCTCGATCGTGGCGAGATGCGCGATCGCGCCGGAGGGGCCGCGGATCGGGACCCGGACCACGTGGCTCCAGCGCTCGGCGCCGATCGGCCCTTCCGCGGAGACGACGTCGCCGACCTCGCCCGAGCGGATCGCGGCGGCGTCGGCCTCGGCGCTCTCGGCGGCGCGCGTCCCGGGCAGCTCGGCTTCGCTGCGGCCGAGGCAGCCCGCGACGTCGAGGCCGAGCAGCGCCGCCTTTCGGGCGTTGAGGCGCAGGAAGCGCCCGGCCGCGTCCTTGAACGAGATCGCGTCCTCGGAATGGTCGAGCAGGCCGCGCAGCAGGGCCCGCTCGGTGGCGAGCTCCCGCCCGAGCGCATGGCGCTCGAAGGCGTTGCGCACGGTGCCGCGCAGAAGGTCCGCGTCCCAGGGCTTGGCGACGTAGCCGCTGATCCCGCCGCGGTTCAGCGCGCCGATCACGGCGGTGATGTCGGCGTACCCGGTGAGCAGGATCGCCTGGGCTTCGTGGAACCCGCGCATCTCGGCCAGCAGCGCGTCGCCGGTCATGCCGGGCATGCGCTGGTCGGACAGGACGACGGCGATGTCGGGATCGTCGCGCAGGATGGCGAGGGCGTCCACCGGCTTCGTCGTCGTGACGATGCGGTAGGTGTCCTCGAACAGGTCCTCGAGGGCGATCAGGATGTCCGGCTCGTCGTCGACGGCCAGGATCGTGCCTCTGGTCATACGGTCGCCGTCTGCCTCGGAATCCCGATCACGAAGCAGGCCCCGCCGCCGGGAGCCGTCTCCACCGTGAGCGAGCCGCTATGCGCCTGAACCACGCTGTAGGCAATCGCGAGGCCGAGCCCGGTTCCGGCCCCGACCGGCTTGGTAGTGAAGAACGGCTCGAAGATCTTCTCGCGCAGGTCCTCGGGGATGCCGGGGCCGGTGTCGCTGATCCGGATCAGGTCGGTCTCGGGCGTGGTCTCGGTGACGACGCGGATCCGCCCGCCCTCGGGCATCGCGTCGGCGGCGTTGCCGAGGATGTTCATCACCACCTGGTTGAGCAGCGCCGGGGTGCAATGGATCTCGGGGCGCCCCGCGAAGTCGCGCTCGACGGCGATGCGCGAGCCGAGCTTGTGCTGGATCAGCGCCAGCACCGTCTCGATCGCCTCCGGCACGTTGACCAGGGAGCGCTCGCCCTCGTCGAGCCGCGAGAACTTGCGCAGGTTCAGGACCAGGTCCTGGATGCGGGTCAGGCCCATGCGCATCGCACCGACGCGGTCGCGCGCCTTGGCCAGGCCCTTCTGCGCCGCGGGGTCGGATTCGGGCATCGGCAGCTCGCCGAGCACGCGCTCGACGGTGCCCTGATGCGCGAGGATGAAGGCCAGCGGGTTGTTGATCTCGTGGGCGATGCCGGCGACCAGCTCGCCGAGCGAGGCCATCTTGGCGGCCTGGACAAGCTTGGCCTGCGCGTCGGTGAGCTTGCGGTTGGCGAGGGCGAGGTCGTCGTTGGCGCGCTCGAGGGCGTCGGCCAGCCGTGCGCGCGCCTCCGCGGCCTCGGCCTCGGCGCGCGCGCGCTCGACCGCCTGCTGCCGGGCGCCGAACTCGCCGGCGATGCGGCGGTCGTCCTCCTCCAGGAAGCGGCGCCGCACGAGGCCGCGCACCCGCAGCGCCAGCACCTCGGCATCGGACTTCGAGACCACATCGTCGGCGCCCGCGGCGTAGGCCTGGACGAGGAAATCCTTGGGGGGGTTGCTGCCGGCGACCCCGACGAGGTGGAACCCGGCGCCGGCCACCCGGACGCCGCGGCGCTGGTCGATGGCCCGGCACAGGGCGAGGCCGTCGAAGGCCGGGCCGAGCAGGTCGACGGTGACGCAGTCGAAGGCCGTCGCCTCGCCCTCGGCGTCGAGGACGGCGAGCGCCTCGTCCGGCCCCGCGCTGGCGGTGACGGCGTGGCCGTCCTGGCCGAGCAGGCCGGCGAGGAAGGTGCGGTAGGTGGCGCTGCCGTCGATCACCAGCACGCGCCCGCGCCGGAAGGCGGCGGCCGACGGGGTCTCTGCGCTGCCGGGCGCCACGCTGCCCAGGCGCTCGCGCAGGAGCGCGCGGATGCGCAGGATCAGCAGGTCGCGGTCGCCGGACTTGGCGACGTAGGCGTCGGCGCCGCTCTCGAGGCCCTGGCGCTCGCCGTCGCGGGCGCCGGTGAGCATCAGCAGGGGGAGGGCGCGGGTGCGCAGCGAGAGGCGCAGCTGGCGCGTCAGCTCGTCGCCGTTCATGCCCGGCAGGTGGTAGTCGGCGACGACGAGGTCGGGCAGGCCGTGGTTGAGGTGGTCGAGCGCGGCTTCCGCGGTCGGGCAGCGCTCGACCTGGAAGCCGTGGCTCTCCAGCAGCAAGCGAAGCTCCAGCGCCTGCGTCTCCGAATCCTCGACCAGGAGGATGCGGGCGGCCTCCGTCGCCGTGCCGGCGGTGCCGTTCATGCCGGCCGGTCCTGCGAGCCGGCCCCGGGCATGGCGAGCTTGAGGACATGGGCCGAGACGCGGTCGAGGGGCAGGACGGCGCGGGCGGCCTTCAGGCGCACGGCCGCCGCCGGCATGCCGTAGACGACCGCCGTGCTCTCGTGCTCGGCCACCGTCTGCGCGCCGGCGGCATGCATGTCGAGCAGGCCGAGCGCCCCGTCCTCGCCCATGCCGGTGAGCAGAACGCCGAGCCCCGTCGCGCCCGCCTGCCGCGCGACCGAGCGGAACAGCACGGTCGCCGCCGGTCGCTGGCCGGAGACCGGCAGGCTGTCGAGGATGCGCAGGATCCGGCCCGGCCCCAGCTCCAGGTGGCGGTCGCCCGGGGCGACGTAGACCCGGCCGGGCTCGGCCCGCTCGCCGTCGCGGGCGACCGTGACGGGCATCGGCACCACGCCGTCGAGCCAGGCCGCGAACCCGTCCATGAAGGCCGCGCCCATGTGCTGGACCACCAGCACCGGCAGCGGGAACGTCTCGGGCAGCGCCCCGATCACGCGGGCGAGCGCCGGCGGGCCGCCGGTGGAGGCGGCGATCGCCAGGACGGTCGGCGGCAGGTTCGCCGCGGGTGCGGACGCAGCCGCCGCGGTGCGCCCGAGCCACTCGGTGCCGATCGGGCGGCGGCGGATCACCGGGACCTGCGCCATGATGCGCAGCTGGGTGCAGATCTCGCCGGCGACCGCGTCGTAGCCGGCATGGGTCGTCGCCACCGGCTTCTCGACCACGGACAGCGCGCCGGCCCGCAGGGCGTTCATCGAGATGCGCAGCGAGGAATCCTCGACCGAATCGGCGATCACCACGATCGGCGTCGGGTGCTCGGACATGATGCGGCGGGTGGTCTCGAGCCCGTCGATGCCGGGCAGGCGGATGTCCATCGAGATCACGTCGGGCCGCACGCTGTCGATCGCCGACAGGGCCTCCTCGCCCGACGCGACGGCGGCGACGCAGGCGAGGCGGGGATCGCGGGAGAGGATGTGGCGCAGCAGCTCGCGCACCACCAGGCTGTCCTCGACCAGCATGACGCGGACCGGCTCGCTCACAACAGCTGCCCGATGGTGTCGAGGAGTTGGCGCTGGTCGAACTTCTGCTTGGTGAGGTAGGCGTCGGCGCCGAGGTCGAGGCCGCGGGCGACGTCGGCCGCGTCGCCCCGCGAGGTCATCAGCACCACCGGCAGGCGCGCGAACCGCGTCTCGGCGCGGATCGCAGCGAGCAGGCCGAAGCCGTCGAGCCGCGGCATCTCCACGTCGGCGAGCACGAGGTCGAACACCTCGATGTCGGCGTGCAGGCGATCGAGGGCGTCCTGGCCGTCGACGCACACGACCACGCGATAGCCGGCGGCTTCCAAGATGCCCTTCTCCAGGGTGCGGGTGGTGATCGAATCGTCGACGACGAGAATCGTCGCGCGGTGTTTCGAACGTGGCGCCTCCGCCAACGTTCCGCCAGCATCTGCGACCCCGTCGCCCGGCCTCGCCGCCGCGCCGGCGGCACCCGCCCGCGCAGCGAGCCCGTCGGGATCGAGCACCAGGGCGGGCACGTCGCCGGGCAGGATGACGGTGCCGGCGACGAGCCCGGACTCGGCGCCGACCGGCGGCGCCGGCAGCACGAGGAGGGTGCGCACGTCGTGGAGCGCGTCGACGGCCAGCGCGAAGCGGCGGCCGCCGGCCCGCACCAGGATCGCGGTCAGGTGCGGGCTCGCGGAGGCAGGGCCGCCGAGGATCTCGGCCAGCGCGACGATCGGGAAGGTCTCCTCGGCGCCGCCCGCGCCGGGCACGCGCAGCACCGGGCGGCCCATCGCCTGCGGCAGGCCGGCCCGATCGAGGCGCAGCAGGCGCTCGACCGCGGCGCCGGGCAGCGCGTAGGTCGCTCCACCCGCCTCGACGAGGAGCATCGCGCGTCGTGCCGCCGAGAGCGGCGCCGAGATGGTGAGGATGCTGCCCCAGGGCTCGCGCGGCTCCAGCCGGACGCTGCCCTGGAGCGCGCGGGCGGCGTCGGCGACCACCGAGAGGCCGAAACCGCGCCCGGACAGGGCGTCGACCGCCGCGGCGGTCGAGAAGCCCGGCTCGAAGACCAGAGCGAGCAGGGCCTGCGGATCGGTCGGATCCCCCGGGCGGAGCAGCAAGCGGCGCAGGGCCGTCGCCTCGATCGCCGCGAGGTCGGGGCCGGGGCCATCGTCCGCCACCGACACGACGAGGCGGCCGCCGCGGATCGCGACCTCGAACAGGATCGCCGCCGCGTCGGGCTTTCCCGCCGCCCGGCGGATGTCGAGCGGTTCCGCGCCGTGGCTGAGCGCGTTGCGCAAGGCGTGCAGCACCGGGTCCTTGAGCGCCTGCAGCATCGCGCGGTCGACCGGCAGGTCGAGGCCGCGGACGGCGAGATCGATCTCGCGGCCCTGCTCGCGCGCGGTCTCGCGGAGCGAGCGGGGGAAGCTTCCGAACACGGTCTCGGCCGGCACCAGGGCGAGGCGCTCGGCCTGAAGGCCGACGCGGGCCGCCGCCCCCTCGACGGCACCGGCCGCCGCGACCTGACGGCGCGACAGGTCGGCCGCCTCCCGTGCCAGGCCGGCGAGGCTCGCCTCGACGCCGCGCATCTCGGTGCGGACGGCCTCCACCGCGAGGCCGACCGCTTCGTCCCTGTCCGACCCGGCATCGCGTCCGGCTTCCTGCCGCAGGAGCCGGGCGAGGTTGGACACCGCACCGCGCGCGAACGACGCCTCGGCCTGCCGCCGCAGGTCTTCGGACAGGCGCGCGAGCCGGGCGAGCCCGTCGGAGATCGCGGATCCGACGCCGAGCGTGCTCGCGAGCTCGTGGCTCGCCCGGGTCAGCGCCTCGACTGCGTCGGCGGGCACGCGCAGAAAGGCCGGGCCGGCCTCGGCGGGCGGCTCGACGCCGGACGGCGGCGCAGCGGGCGAGGAGTGCGCGGCGGATTTCGGCTCGGCGGGCGGTCTTGCCGAGACCGGCGGTTCGGCCTCGACCGGCGGCTCGATCTCCGCCGGCGAGGGTTTCGTCGCGTCCGGTGCCCGGGCGCCCGCGAGGCAGCGGTCGAGCGCCGCGATGGCGTCGGCCGGCATCGCGACGTCCGGGTCGGCCTTCATCCCGGCGACGTAGGCTTCGATGCGATCGAGGGCGAGATGGGTCGCGTTCCTGGCCTCGCGATCGAGGGCGGCGCCGGCCGAGACCTTTTCGAACAGGCTCTCCAGGCGATGCGCCACCGCCTCGACCGGCGGCAGGTCGACGGCCCGGGAGGCGCCCTTGAGGCTGTGGGCCCGGCGGAAGATGTCGTTCCAGTCGGGCGCGCGGCCGGTGCCGTCGGCTCCCAGAGCCGCGCGGATCGCATCGATGTGCTCGCGGTGCTCGACCTCGAAGGCCGCGAGCAGCAGCTGGCGGATGTCGGTCACGGCGTCCGCCCGCCGGTCAATGCCGGTAGCGTTCGGCGAGGGCCATGAGGGCTCCTGCGAGCTCGGTGAGGTTGGCCGAGGCCGCCTCGACCTCGCGGGTGCCGGCGGCGGTCTGCTGGCTCGCCTGGCGGATGTTCTGCAGGGCGCCCATCACCTGCTCG